>CAZYBD010000156.1:0-19998 GCA_964645515.1 uncultured Dehalococcoidia bacterium
ACCGCTTAGTGGGCGTGCCTTTTGGGAGAACGTAAGCAAAGGGAGGCGCCAGTGGTCTTAGCCGTGCCCCCACCCCTGGTCTCGAACATCTCTGAATATTCTTCCGTGGTAGCCAGTCCAGCCATCATGCATTCTGGGGCCGCGGAGCCACGGTCACATGAAAACCAGCTGAGCTAGGTAATGACAACGTGAAAGCCGCCTGCAGTGGGGAGGGGTCTTTCGGCTAAGCGGCCATTGGCTTTCGCAACAGCCACGTGGCAGCGGAAAGCAGGCCTCCGAGAAAAAGCGGCCGAAATCCCCAGTTCCTACTGAATGTCGGGTGCCGTCCTACTGGGACGCACCAGTTCGGCGAAGGAATAGTTGTCTCAGGCATGAGGAGCAGCATGGGGGACTGACTGCATGGTATTCCGGAAGACGTCTAACAGGATCATGATCCTACGCTGCTAAACTGCAGGAATTGTGTCGAAACCTGTGTAGGGACGCAGGACATCCGGTATGCTGATTGACCCGTCGGGTTGCTGATAGTTTTCCATTATGGCGATTATTACCCGAGGTAACGCCAGGCCAGAGCCGTTCAGGGTGTGGGGGTACTGGGGCCGGCCTCCATTCTGAGGCCGATAGCGGACATTGGCGCGCCGGGCCTGGAAGTCGGGGCAATTGGAACAGGAACTGACCTCCAACCACTCCTCACAGCCGGCTGCCCACACTTCGATGTCGTAGGTCTTAGCCGAGGCAAACCCGATATCGCTGGTGCAGAGCTGTAAGACACGGTATGTAAACCCCAAGCGCCGGCACACGTCCTCGGCGTCGGCCAGCAGCCGCTCTAATTCGTCTTCCGACTTGTCGGGTTCTACGAACTTGTACATCTCGACTTTGTTGAACTGGTGGACCCGCTTGATCCCCCGGGTATCGCGACCTGCCGCCGTCTTCTCCCGCCGAAAGCAGGGTGTCTGGGCCACGTAATAGATTGGCAGGAGGTTGGGCGGCACGATTTCATCCCGAAAGAGGTTGGTGATGGGGACTTCCGCAGTGGGAATCAACCAGAGGTCGTCCTCGTCGTCGTGATAGAGGTTGTCGGCAAATTTGGGCAGGTTGCCTGAACCCTCCATGATTTCCCGTTTCACCACCGCGGGCAAGCTGACCTCTGTGTAGCCGTGTTCTCTGGCATGCAGGTCAAGCATCCAAGAGATCACCGCCCGCTCCAGTTTGACGGCTGCGCCCATCGTTGTGTAAAAGCGGCTGCCTGCTAGTTTGGTGCCTCGTTGGAAATCTATTATGCCCAGGTTTTCTCCTAGGTCCCAATGCGGCTGCGGTTGAAAGCCCATTTCGGGGGGCTCACCGCTCTGGCGCACGAGCTTGTTGTATTCCTCGCCGTTGCCGACCGGTACATCTGGGAGAGGGATGTTGGGTAGACTCAACAGGATTTCGTGGATTTGAGCTTCTAGCTTTTGGACGTTGTTGTCCAGCTTATCGGCCTCATCTCCTAGGGTACGCATTTGCTCGATGACTTCGGGTGAAGGAACCTGTCCAGCGGAGCGCGCGTGCCCGATGTCCCGGTTTGCCTGATTCCGTTGATTTCTAATCTCGTCGGCCTTGGTCTTATCGCCCCGCCAGAGGGCGTCCAATTCCAAAAGCGTGGTGATCTGGTCGAGCTCACCCCTAGTGGCCAGGGAGCTGCGGACGCCGTCGGGGTTACGCCTAATTTGCTCCATGGAGAGCATTATTTCCCAGCTTCCTCTTCCTCAGAGTCTGAGGCCTGACTGCCTCCGGTGGTACGCATTTGCGGGAAGAGGACTACATCCCTGATGGAGGTCTGTCCCGAAAGGAGCATGATCAGACGGTCTATGCCGATGCCCAGACCTCCGGTCGGCGGCATGCCGTATTCCATTGCCATCAGGAAGTCGTCGTCTTGACGATCAACCTCTTCGTCCTGGTAGATGCGCCGGATTTCTTCTTGGGCCTCGAACCGTTCCCGCTGCACTTGAGGGTCGTTCAGCTCGGTATACGAGTTGGCGATCTCCATACCGCAGGCGAAGGCTTCGAAGCGCTCCACGTAACCCGGGGCTCCGGGTTTGGACTTGGCCAGAGGTGACATCTCTTCGGGGTAGTCCAGTACGAAGGTTGGTTGCACCAAATGCGGTTCAACCAAGGCGGAAAGCAGCTTGTCGATCAAGCGGCCTCGGCTCTCCCGGAGGCTGGTGTCCACACCCAGCGAGGCGGCGTGTCGCTGCAGCTCTTCGTCGGAACTGGAATCTACATCGATGTTACAACGGGTGCTCAGCTCCTCTCTTAGTTGGACACGCTGCCACGGAGGAGTGAAGTCGATGACTCGGTCGCCCACGGGGATCTGGGGCGACCCCCGGGTCTCGGTGGCCACATGGGACACCATCTCCTCTACCATCTCCATCACGTCGTTGTAGTCGGCGTAGGCTTCGTAGCTCTCCAAGAGGGTGAACTCCGGGTTGTGGTCCTGGTCGATACCTTCATTGCGGAAGACACGGCCCAGTTCGTAGACCTTGTCGAAGCCCCCGATGATCAACCGTTTGAGGTAGAGTTCGGTCGCGATCCTTAAGTAAAGCTGCTCGTCCAGAGCGTTGTGATGAGTGACGAAGGGCCTAGCGTGAGCCCCGGCGGCCACCGGCACCAGGATCGGTGTGTCCACTTCAAGGAACCCTCGATTGTCTAGGAACTGCCTGATGCCCCTGATCACCTTGCTGCGCAGCTCGAACACCGGCATGACGTCGCGGTTGGCGATGAGGTCTAGGTAACGCTGACGGTAACGTGTTTCGGTGTCCCGCAACCCGTGAAATTTCTCGGGGAGGGGCCGCAGTCCCTTGGCGGTGATTGTCACCTGTAGGGCCTCGATGGTGATTTCTCCGGTGCGGGTACGGATCAAATTCCCAGTCACGCCAAGGTGGTCGCCGATGTCTAGGTCTTTGAGAAGGTCGAACCCTTCTTTCAGATTATTCTGGCGTATCAAGACCTGGAGGCTGCCGGAGGCGTCTTGTAGGTCAAGGAACGCTGCTTTACCCATCACCCGCATGGAGACGATTCGGCCGCCGACCGAAACATCTTGACTGACTTCTTCGGGTTGTTGGCCCAGCTCCACTGATTCGAAGGTGCGCACGGCTTCGGCATTGTCGAAGCTACGGGTGAACCGTGATGGGTAGGGGTCGATACCGTTGTGGCGGAGGCGGTCGAGTTTGGCAGCACGGTTGGCCAGTAAGTTCTCTTCTCGGTCCGGCATATGGTCCTAGGTGCCTTGCTTGGCCTTTCCGGACTGCTTGACATCCGGGCGGCTCGCCGGCGCTGGCCTAATCAATGGTCAGAATTTCAAGTTTGATTTTGCCCGAGGGAGCACTGACTTCTGTCACGTCCCCGATTTTTTTGCCCAACAGGCTACGGCCGATGGGGGAGACGTTGGAGATTTTCCCTTGAGAGGGATCGGCTTCGGCGCTACCTGTGATGGTGTATTGATAGGATTTGCCCTCTTGATTTTTGACTGTCACAGTTGCGCCCACCAGCACCGCGTCGGCGCCGGTGCGGTCTTCGTCTATGATGACAGCGTTGTTGACCATGTTGTCCAGTGTCTGGATTCTGCCTTCGGTGAAAGCAAGTTCGTTCTTGGCTTCCTCGTATTCGGCGTTGCTAACAGTCCCGCCCCGTTCCCGGGATTCTTGGATTCGCTCGGCAACTTCGTGACGGCGGACGGTGCGTAGATGTTCTAGCTCAACCTGAAGTTTCTCAATGCCATCTTTGGTTAAGTAAATCGGCTGAGCCATTGATTTCTCTTCTATTCGAAGGCGCAGAGGCCAAAAAATACAAGAGAAACGGCACCCGGCGCCGTCTCTTCCTGCTTCGATTGTAATCCTCGCCTGCAGGCGTTGTAAAGAAGACCAAATGGAGCCGGAGATAGGTCTGTATTTGACAGGGTTTATGGCCACTATTATGATTCTTTATGTGGTAGTTGCGGTAGCATTGATCCTTTTACAATCCGTGTTTCGCGTTACTAGAGTGCTAGCCTGCGGGCCTGGATCGGCTGGCGGAGTTGGGTTGCTTCCTCGGATCTCTTCCTACTCATTCCCCTAACCACCGTCGCCGTCTGCTCCCATCGCCGCTGGTGAACGCTATAAATTTTGCGGGTTTTACCCTTGCGGTTCCACGCGAGGAGCAGTAGGGCGACATTTGAGAATTGGAACAATCTGGCGATGGTGGTTGGTGGTCGCGGTGTTGGCCGCTGTCATGGCTACCGCTTGTGGTGGCGACGACGACCGGCCGATACTCAAAGTTGGAGGCATCCCCGATCAAGACGCTTCCAGGCTGGCCCGCCGCTACGATGTTTTTGCCGCTTACCTGTCGGACAGACTAGGTGTCGATGTGGAGTACGTTCCCAGCTCTGACTATGCGGCAGTTGTCACCGCGTTCGCCCGAGGTGGGTTGGACCTGGCTTTCTTTGGAGGGTTTACTGGTGTTCAGGCCCGTCTGCGCGACGACGGCGCCCAGGCCATTGCCCAGAGAACCCAAGACGCCAGCTTCCATTCCAAGTTCATCATTCGTGCTGACCTGCCGTACAACTCTCTGTTGGAACTGAAAGTGCATGTGGAAGAGTTGTCGCTCACCTTCGGCAGCGAAAGCTCCACGTCCGGTCATCTGATGCCGCGATATTTTCTGATACAGGCCGGGATAGATCCCGATGAGGACTTCAAGGCGCTTCCCAACTTTTCGGGTTCCCATGACGTCACCTGGAGGCTGGTGGAAAGCGGGGCCTTCGATGTGGGTGCCCTGAACGAAGACGTTTGGGACCGCGCTGTTCGGGAAGGCCGGATCGATACGTCTAAAGTGAGAGTGTTGGAAACTACCCCGGAATATTTCGACTACAACTGGACGGCCCGCTCCAGCGTGGACAAGGAGTTCGGTGACGGTTTCACGGAGCGGCTCCGAGCGGCATTGTTGGCGCTGGACAAAGAGACCCACAGGGAAATCTTGGAGCTATTTAGCACTGACCGATTCATCGAAACGCGGAACGACAACTACCGAGCCATCGAGAACACCGCCCGGGGACTGGGAATGATCGAATGAACCGGTCGCAGCAGCAACGGAGTTTGGACACCTCTACTGTGGAGACCAGAGGCCTGACCAAATCCTACGGACAGTTATTGGCCTTGTCTCCGTTGAGCCTGACTGTTCTTCCGGGGGAGAGAGTGGCCATGGCTGGACCCAGCGGCAGCGGTAAGACCACACTCTTGTACCTGCTGGCCGGTCTAATCCAGCCGGACGGAGGCGAACTTTCGGTCTTGGGACGAGATATGGCCCGCATTCGTCCGGGACGGGAGCTCTCTGAGATGGTGGGCATCATCCATCAGCAGTTCAATCTGGTGCCTCACCTACCCGTGGTGCATAACGTTTTGGCGGGCCGCCTGGGACAGTGGGGGATTTTACGGGCTCTCCTTTCGTTGGTGTCGCCGCAGGACCGTGAACTGGCTTGGAAGGCTTTGAAGCAGTTGGGAGTCGACGAGAAAATCAACGAGCGCACCCTCCGGCTCTCTGGGGGCGAGCAACAACGGGTAGCGATAGCCCGCCTGATGGTCCAGAACCCTCGCATCCTATTGGCAGACGAGCCGGTGTCCTCATTGGACCCGGCCCGGGCCAATGAGATTCTTCAGCTTTTGACCGGACTGGCGGGCGACTCAGGCAAGACATTACTGGCCAGCCTCCATGCGCCAGAGCTTATTCGCAAGTACTTCACCAGGGTCATCGGCTTGCGCGCAGGAGTGTTGCAATTCGACCTCCCCGTCGAGCGGCTGGATGGCCCGGTTCTAGAGGCCCTCTATGATCTGGACGGGGACGGGTCTGCCCGGGTCGAAAGCCCGGTTTTTTGAGAATCGTCTACTGCTGAGTCTGGCCCTGGCCGGCGCGCTGGCTTGGAGCTTGGCCAGCGTGGATTGGGGTGGTGGCGTCGTCCATGCCGGCGGACCTGGGGCTCTGAAGGACTTCGTCCTGGCGCTGTTCCCTCCCGAGCTCTCCCCTGATTTCCTGAGCACCGCCCTCGTTGCCGGTTGGCAGACTGTGGCCTATGCGGTGGTCAGTATCTCCTTAGCCGTGTTAATCGGCCTGCCTCTGGGGGTTCTTGCGTCTGGGACACTGGTCCATACCTCCCGGTCGCGCGTCGCTACCATCGGGCTCGTCAGGTTCCTTCTGGCCGCCATGAGGTCGGTGCACGAATTAGTCTGGGCGGTACTGTTCGTGGCTGCCTTCGGGTTGTCGTCGCTGGCGGTGATTCTGGCCATTGCTATTCCGTACGCCGGTATCCTGGGCCGGATCTACTCTGAGCTTTTGGTTGACGTCCCAGAGGAACCGCTTCGGGCGCTTCGCTCCACCGGAGCCTCTCCCGCTCGAGTGTTGCTATACGGCAGGTTGCCCATCATGATGGGCAACCTGCTGAGTTACAGCTTCTACCGCTTCGAGTGCGCCATCCGTGCCTCTGCCATCATGAGCTTCGTTGGTATCCGGGGTTTGGGCTACGAAATCCAGCTGTCATTGAACGACCTGCTATTCAGCGAAGTGTGGACTCTTCTACTGTTCTTGGTGGCGCTTGTCCTGTTGGTTGACTATTGGGGCACCCGGGTCCGCCGGAGTTTGGTGCCGTGAGCGGTTTCAAGAACGCGGTCCAGGAAATCGTTATCGGACCGGGTCGAATCACTTTCGCACGGGCGTCTCTTTACGGTTTTGTATTACTGACCGCGGTTTCGTGGGGCTACATCCTCTTCGGCACCAACAGCGGTTTTGCTGATCTGGTGTCGGTTCGCGCTTGGGGCAACGCCTTGGAGTTCATAAGCGAGATGGTGGGATGGGACGGCGGAACAAGACCGGCCTATCTCCAAGGGGACCAGTGGGTCGAGACGGGCAAGCTGGCCTATCGCACCCTGGCGATGAGCGTCCTCGCTATTGGGATCGCCGGCGCCGGCTCGCTCCTGACTTTCGTGCCAGCCGCCCGAAATACTAGCGACGGCAGCCTGGGAGGTCGTCCCTCTGTGCTTGGCGGGGCTCTCTATCATGTGCTGCGCGTGTTTTTCGCCTTGACCCGTGCGGTTCCAGAGTTGGTCTGGGCGATGGTTATTGTTTTCTTCCTGTCGCCGGGCATTTTGCCCGGCGCGGTGGCCCTTGGTCTCCACAACTTTGGCATAGTGGCCAAGCTTTCGGCGGAGGTGGTCGAAAACATGGAGCCGGGGCCGGCGCGAGCCCTTCGCGCCTCGGGTGCTGGGAACATCCAGATGCTGTTCTACGGGATACTTCCCCAGGGGATGCCCCAGTTCTTGACCTATCTGCTTTACCGGTGGGAGGTGGTGATACGCACCACCGTGGTAGTAGGTTTCGTCAGCGCCGGGGGCTTGGGAAGGGAGTTCCGCCTAAGCCTCAGCTTCTTCCAGCTCACTGAGTTGACGCTGATCATCCTGTGGTACTTGGTCCTGGTGGTCGCGGTGGACCTGCTTAGCGCTTGGCTGCGGCGGGTGGTGCGGGAATAGGTGCGTAGAATTATACTTACCAAACGATCTTGTTTATGCACCCGGGATGGCCTGGGATCACCGCACGCGTCCCCTGGTTAACGTGAACAACCTTAGCAATATCGCTTCGAGTGAAATGTAGAATCCGTTGCAGAGTCTTAAGGCATTCGTGGTAGAAATCTCTTCCTCTGCCAGAACTAGACCAGTGCCGACTGCGATGAGAAATTCGGTTGCGGCGATATTGCATCGCAATTCCAGTTGCCATTCGCTAGGGTCTACCTCTCCGGTCCCAACCGGTTCGGCGCAATCCGGGTAAAGAGTGTGTGTTATTTAGTGGGCGGCGGAGGATCGAATCTGATCTCTTGAGCGACTGGGATTGTAGTCAAAACGTTTGGGTTCCGTCTGGGCGTCGATTACGTTGTCACGGGGCACTATAGGGATTGTTAGTTGCTCGTCTAGCTAAAATTGACAAACCGGAGGACGTTTCCAGCCTGACTCGACCGCCTGAAATACGATTTTCATAGCGGAGTCGGTCACGGGCTTTAGAGTATCAGACTGTCCAGCAAATCTGACCGCCGAAAGATTTCTCCAGTTTCGGATCGCGTGGTTCATAGTTCGTCTTCCGACGGGGATCTCCACTCTGTATCTTTGTGGAAACCAGCGCAGTGGAGACGCCTACCATTATTAACGATTGAGATGGTCGCTGTCGAAAGACGAACTATGACAGCCCCCACCGCGGGTTTAACCATGCGATATGCTGATCCACCAATAGACTACTTGGAGACTGCCTAGACGGCAACTGGGTAGATGACTTGGATCACCTTGTTGTCGCGCAGAGTTTCGAAGTAAGGGTGAGGGGAGTCTGGGTTCTGGAGCCAGCGGCGGACGAAATAAGCGCAAAAGTCGGCCAGCTGGTTCCCGACGGAATGCTCCGAGTCAACGAAGCAAAAATTGTTGAGGATGGACGTGGCGTCGTGCCCGTCCTCCGATCGTAGGAAGTCGGTCATGAACTTGGGCTCTAGTGAGCTCTCGTTTTGTCCCACGACCATGGCGCAATTGGAAACTGGCAATTGACCTGCCGCAATCTGCTCCTGGGAAAGGGACGCCATGTTCATTTCGTCCATAAACATGGTTAGGGCAAACAAAAAGCGCCTGATCACCGGTTCCGTTGGGCTCCGCCAAAACGCGCTGAGGGAATCGCCTGCCGCCTGGACGTCGGCCAGATGGTGCTTGTCTATGTAGGCCGTAATCAGGGGAGTCTCGCGCCTCAACATGATGTTGAGGCAATCTTGGATTAAATCATTGCGTTTGCGGTGGGGCCATGACGAGAAATGACGAAGGCCTTGGTAGATATCGACGGGCCGTAACTCGTTGGGGGCCTGTTCGTCGCCCAGCGGACTGCCGAAATACCGCCGGCACAAATCGTCAAACTCGCCGGCCATGGAAACGGTCTGCGATTCATGTACGAGCAGCCCAGTGTAGACGTGATGGGGTTGAAAGGGGTCCGCGGTGCTGTTTCCGGTGTCGCCAGACTGACCTAGATAGACTAAATACATTCAGGTGTCTCCGTCCAGCGCGCCAAGCCGATTGGCCGGCCTTATCACTCTGGTGGCTGTTCTGGAGATGCCCCTTCGCCTTCAGTAGTCTCTTCGCCCCCTGCCGGTTCGGCTTCCAATTCCTCCACGGCCCTGGGCAATTCGATCCGGGCCACTACCTCTTCGACGTCCGTCAATACGGTTACTGCGTCCGGTAACACTATGTTGGCGACGCGGACCACTCCGTCGGGTTCGGTTAGTTCCGATAGGTCGAAATCAGCTTGCCCCGGCATATCCAACGGCAAAGCCTGGACATCGATGGTCCGTAGTTGTTGGAGTACTGTTCCGCCGACACTGCGCGCCCCGGGCGACTCCCCCGACAAAACGATGTTGACCTGGGCGGTGACTGGCCGGCTCACGTCGGCAGCCAACAGGTCCACGTGCAGTAGGTCGTCGCGGCGCGGATCCCACTGGATTTCCCTAGCGAAGGCCAGATGTGTACCGGATTCTCCCTGGATCTTGATGGAGATCGGGGTGCTGGCACCTGCCTGGGACAGGGCTTGGATCAACCGCGGTCCGACGCACTGCAGGGCCCGCGGTTCCATGCCTGGGCCGTACAGGTGCACTGGAATAATCCCTGCGCGGCGCAGCTGGCCGACTTTCTTTCCGGTTAATTCTCTCGGTTCTAGGTCCAGTTGGACCGCGTTGGTGGTCATAGGACTGATGCTTCCCCCTGGGCGTTCGGTGTTTTGACGATGAGTCCAGCGAAATGTGCCCGAGGCGAACCCTCACGGCCACCCAATCATAGCACCCGAAATAAGGTATGGGAATGGTGGCTGGCCACCAAGGCCGGATCAGTTGTTTGTTGACACCAGAGTTATTATAGATTTCATTCACCTGCCGCGGAGGCCTAAATGGCATCTCATTCTCAGGGATTATCCCTCTATCAAGCTGCCCGAAGCATGGGAGTGCCTTTTACCCAAGAGAATGAGCCGGAGGAGGGTTTCCTGCGGGCCAACGGGTTGAATTTTCATTACCTGGAATGGGGTGACTCGGCCAACCCAACTGTTCTGATGTTGCACGGCGTATTGCAGCAAGGACACAGCTGGGACTTTATCAGTCTAGGCCTCTCCTCCAACTACCACATCTTGGCTTTGGACCAGCGCGGGCATGGGGACACCGATTGGTCGCCCGACGGCGATTATTCTATGGATGCCATGCAAGCGGACTTAGACGAGATCGTGAGGGTATTGGGATTGGTCGATTTCAATTTGATGGGCCACTCCATGGGAGGGCGTAACAGTTTCGTTTGGGCCTCGCGACACCCAGGGGCGTTGCGGTCACTGGTGATCGTGGACACTGGGCCTGAAACCGTGCGGCGAGGAAGAGATCGTATCGACCGGTTTCGACAATTGCCAGACAACTTGGACACCTTGGAGGAGTTTGCCGACCGTGTCCAGGAATACACCGGGCGAGCCCGGGACCAGGTGTTGGGAGCGCTTAAATACAGTATCCGCCAGGACTCCAACGGCAAGTGGACATGGAAATATGACAAAATAATGCGCCAGCCGGCGTACGCGCCTGATCTGTGGTCACCGGAGAAGCTGTGGGACTGCGTCAAACTCATCGACTGTCCCACATTGGTCGCCCGTGGAGACCGGAGCGACCTGTTCACTGCGGAGACGATGGATAAGATGTGTGACGTGATCCATGACTGCACCGGGGTCACCATTGCCAATGCGGGTCACTTGGTACAGGGAGACAACCCGGCGGGATTTCTTGCCGCCGCCCAAGAGCACCTGGCCCGCGCCTCGGGCTGACCGGCTGGGCTAGAAGATCTGGCTGGGAATAATATCGCCTAGCACAAATCCGACACCCGCTGAAATAGCACCGATTTTCAGGATTTCCAGACCCCGGAAGAAGGGCGACCGCCGAACGATTCATCCCTTGTTGACTCTGCGCACAGATAACCCGGGAAGTGCCGCCACGGAAACCCCAATGGCGGCACCGTCTTTAAAGGAGAAATGAGTGCGATAGCGCCAAGATGAAGGTGGTCCTCATGGCCATGGAGTCTCCTGTAGGGTTGTTGTATCCTCAGGGGTGATGCTGAGTTCTTTCTACACCAGTGTCTTTAGTCACATTTTTTGGTTGGACGATCGGCGTGTTTTTTAACCCGGCCCTAGCTCCCTGGAGAGGCGTGGTGGGCAATCATGCGCCAACCGGATTCGGTGTGAGCGAAAATGTTGGTGGCGTAAGCACTGAAGTTGTTGGCCCTTCCCTGCACCACGCTGGTAATCTCTTCAATACAGGTAACATAACCGAAGTTGCCTTGTAGGACCACGTTCAAATACCGTATGTTAAATTGCATCATGTTGGCGCTGTCGAAGATGCGTTCCCAACTCTCCCGGATTGGCTGCCACCCCACCAACGGTTGCCAGCCTGGGTGGACGCACAACGCCCGGTCGGAGTCTTCCCAGATCTCGTCCATGTATTGGATGCCAAGTTCGGTGAAGGCATCGTAAAATCGCTGGTTCGCAGTCTTTAGCTCTTCAACGATTTCCGGTTCGGCGTTGTACATTTCTCACCCCGAGTCGCGGTCTTTTAAAGACCGCTATTCTAAAAAGGGACCGGAAGGCCGAAAGGATCGTCATCCGCTTTCCGGTCCCTTTTTAGTCTTATTTGCTTTCGGGTTAATGCATTGGGGAGAACGATGCCGGCACCAGGATCTTGGTCTCTTGTTTGATTAGGAATTCGCGGGTCTGGGCCGGCCAATGAGGTGATTCCATAGCTGCGGCACGGATGCGGTCGCGCTCTGCCAAGTCCTTGTACGGCCAGATGTGCACCCATTTGTTCAAGCCGCCCAGTTCAGTGTGCCAAGCGGCGGCCAGCGGTGAGAACTCCTCTCGGTGCGGCACTGCTTCCGCCCATCGCTTGATAACTTCGGGCATGGCCCCAGTCTGGTAGGTGTAAGTCCGCATCTCGTAGAAGTTGCCCAAGGCTTGACGGCCAGCCAACGGCCGCATAAACGGCGCCGGGGTGAATATTTCAGACTCCATGCTGATGTACATTTCAGGGGGGTTCTTGGGCGGCCAGTTGGGGTTTTTGGCTGCCTCCGCTCGGATCCTGGTCCGTTCAGCCAGGTCTTCGAAAGGCCAGGCGTGGATCACCTGATTTAGCGGTCCGATTTCGGTGTGCCAAAAGGCGCCCAAGGGGGAGAATTTTTCCCGGTAGGGCAGGGCTTTGGCGAAGTTTTCCTCGAAGGCGGGCACGCTGCCGGGCTGGAGATTATAGGTGCGAACCTCGTAGATCATGAAGGCTCCTTTGCTTAGAGCACTGGGCGAAAATACGGCGCCAGTCTAGCAAAACTGCTTTGGACGGGCAATCGTTGGTTCCAGAGATTGCCGATTCGCGACTCCTTATCTGGTGAAGCCGAAGAATCACGCCGGCGGATTCGAGAGTTAATTCCCCCATAATCTGAACCTATAGAAGGATCTCAATATGAAATTAACCGTTCAAACTCGCATTGGTGTCCCGAAGTGGGGATACACTATGGCCCTGGTTGAGTCAACTAAAGGAGTTATCCTCGGGTGGGCTCAATGCCCCAACGGTGAAAGAGCCAAAGGTAGGTGATCTAGACTTCAGACTCGCATTGCCAACGAATTGCGACAGTGTCGGCGTACTGTTTAGAGAGTGCCAGGATATTGTCTCTGTCTTCGTCCAGGTTGCCCAGGCAGCAGACCACCGCCCAGATACCGGACCGGACCTCACGCCCCATGCGAGCGATGATCTCTTCGGCGTTGTCCGGGCTTAAGGTTAACTCCACGCCCCGTCCCCAGGGCCGTACCAGCTCCAAGGCCGCGGGTGTCCCCACGACGTAGTCCGCGTGCTTCAGGAGTTCTTTTACCATTTGAGACACCCTTACAGGGTCTCCGTCGCCCAGTTCGACGATGTTTAAAGCCATCTCCCGAGACTTGAAGGCTGCGACGTACTTCCTGGTCTCTTCTATTTGGCGTGCGTGGGTCGACTCATGACCGGAGATGCGCTCGATAAGCTCCAACATAGTCAGACCTGGATAGGAGTTGTGGAAGTTGGGCGGAGTTACGGGGCGGGCGAGCTGGTTTTCGCTTAGGCCGATGGCCAGAGACCTGAACCTCTGGTGGGTGTCTTCCAGCCGGTCCCACTCCTTGCGGAGCTGGTCGTCTCGAGTGGAGAAAGCAGGCAGCATATCCTGTTCCCCCGAAGCTATCCGCTCTAGGGCATCGATGAAATTCTCCGAGTCTAGGTGCAACAAGACCTCGCGCACCGACCAGCGCGAGCCTAGGAAGGCGTCCTCTGCCTCCAGGCCCTCGAGGGCCTGCTTCAAGGCCTGGTGCCCCAGGTCCAGTTGCTCTATTGCCTGGTCTCGCCGTTCCAACACGGTTAGTACTTCTGCAGAACTCACGTTGTCCTCCGATTCCGCTGTCGGCTGGGGATGTTCCAGTCTAACTTCTGCTGCCAACATTCGGAAGGCGTCGCTCTGCCCGGTGGTACAATTTTCAGCGCATGCGAGAAATCTTCGACGACAAGGCGACTATACCGCCAACGCGGTTAGACGGCGAATGGGTCTCCGCCTCGCGGCTGCTGCGGCTGTTGACGCGGCCTGCTGAGGACGGAGACGAAGATGCGGGTTCTTTGTATTTGCTTCCTCAAGCAAATGTGGGCACCGCATTCCTCGGAGCGCAACCACCACAATGGCGGGATTACCTCGCCGAGATTGGCCCATCGGCCCTAGCGAGCGGTTGCGGTCTGGTAGGTTTGCGTTCGGGCACCCAGGGCCTTATCGTGGCCCCGCCGTTCCCTGTGACCGATAGTCTTAGCGGTTCCGGCTGGCAAAATGGACCGCTAAGGAGTCTGTTGACTAAAGACTTGACCGTGGGGGTGGTTTTGGTTCGTTTGGGGCGGTTCTCCGTGGCGTTGTACAAAGGTAGTCGCCTGATTTCCTCCAAGACCGACTCCAGGTACGTGAAGGGTAAGCACCATGCAGGAGGCACCTCCCAGCTCCGCTTCCAACGGTTGCGCGAAGGCCAGATGCGAAAGCTCTACGACAAGACCTGCGAGGCAGTCCACGCCCAGTTGAATCCTGTGGTCGCCACGCTGGATTACGTCTTGCTTGGTGGAGACAAATTTACCCTCAACGGCTGCTTGAAGGTGTGCCCTGCGCTGGGTGCGCTGGGTGGGATCACTCTGAGGCGCCGGTTGAACATCCGTGATCCCAAACGTGATACGCTGGAACAAGTGGGGCTCATGCTCCGCGAGAGCCGCGTCTGGACCGTCGAGTGGTAGGGATCCCTCTCACCATCTCTCCTCTGTCTTGATGCCGACAGTTCCGGATTCTGGAAGACCCGGCTTGAACGACGTTAAATCAAACAGCCAGCTCGAGATCGTACCCCCCTTAGGTACGCCGTCGGAGGCACGCCTAGGAGGATTCGACCAAGCCGGAACGCTTCTTGAATTCGACCAGATCCGGCAACAAGTTGCTTCATATACCCGCACCCCAGTGGGGAGGGAGCTGGCCCATTCTTTGACTCCTTCCCGCGACCTGCTGGAGATCGCCACCTGTCTGCAAGAGACTACCGAAGCTCGGCAGTTTCTGGACCAAGGCGCGGCCCTGGAATTCGGTCCCGAGCAGGACTTCAGGGAGTCGGTTCACCGCTCTCTTCTTGGAGGTCTGCTCCGTGGAGAAGAATTGTACGCCGTGCGTGAAATGCTACTAGCGGCGCGCTACAACCGTACCGAACTGGCCCGCCATGAACAGATGCCGATGATCTCCAGCGTGTCCGCCAACATCCCGCAATTGGGGGATCTGGAACGGGCCATCGGCGGGACCATCAGTCCAGCAGGCGAGGTGATGGACAATGCGAGTCCGCTGCTGGGGCAACTGCGCACCGAGGCTCGTCAGGCCCAGAATCGGCTCAATGAGATTATGGAGCGGAACCTGCGCCGGTTGCAGCGTCAAGAGGTGGTGCAGGAGCCCCTTATCACGCAGCGCAATGGCAGGATGGTGCTGCTGATCAAGGCGGAGATGCGTCCCCGTGTACCCGGCATCGTGCACGACGTCTCGGACAGCGGGGCTACCGTTTTCATCGAGCCCATGCAGGCTGTGGATATGGGCAACCGATGGCGAGAGGCCCGGCTTGCCGAGGAACGGGAAGTGGAACGAGTGCTACGTATGCTTTCGGGTTTTGTCGGCGAAAGCGGGCAAGACCTGCTGCTTACGCTTGACTTGATGGCCCGATTGGACCTGGACATGGCCAAAGCCCGCCATTCTTCCGCCCTCAAAGCGGTCCCCCCCTTGGTGGCGAACCAGGAATCCTCCGACCGCAGCCTCAACTTAGTGCGGGCGCGCCACCCGCTTCTGGCGGGCGCGGTGATCCCAGTGAGTCTGACCTTGGACGCCGATACTAGCGTGATGCTGATAACTGGTCCCAACGCCGGTGGGAAGACTGTGGCCCTGAAGACTGTGGGACTGCTAGCGATGATGGCGCACGCCGGTCTGCACGTTCCCGCTGACGAAGCCCATTTCCCTAGGTTCGACGGGATCTACACCGATATCGGCGACCAACAGAGTATCCAGCAGTCGCTCTCCACTTTCAGCTCGCACATCAGCAACCTTCTCTCGATTATGGAGAGAGCCACCGTTCACTCGCTGGTTCTGGTAGATGAATTGGGAACCAGCACCGACCCAGAGGAAGGTTCGGCGCTGGCCAGTGCGATATTGCGTTATTTCCAGGGCATGGGGGTATTTCTGGTTGGTACTACCCATCACCGCGGTGTGGCAAGGCAGGTGCAAGAGCAACTGGGTATGGTCAACGCTAGCGTCGATCTGCACCCGTCCACACTCGAGCCCACCTACCACGTAACACTTGGGTTGCCCGGCCGCAGCTACGCTTTGACCATCGCAGCCCGGTTGGGCGTGCCTCAGACAATCATAGACGACGCTCGTGCCGGTATCTCCCCGGTGGAACAAGCAACCGAGAACCTGTTACAAGAGTTACAGCAGGAGCGGGGCATTGTCGAAAATATAAGGGAAGAAGCCGAGACCGTCCGTAGTGAAGTCCTACGTCAGGAACGAGACTTGGAGGCCCAACTGGCTTCGGTGGAGAGCGCCAAGGCAGTCCTGGTAGAGGACGCCCGACAGCATCTCCAGAACCGCGTTGGCGAGATTCTGGGCCGACTGCAAAGGGCCGAACGATTGGCGGATCGGTTGTTGGAACAACCCGGATCGCGAGAACAAGTACGGGAACGGCGCACCGAAGTACGTGAAGTCCAACGGCAGTTGGACTCGGTGGATTGGAAGCCGATCGAGGTGAAGCAGGCCCACTGGCAGGAACTTTTGAAGGAAGGCGACCGGGTCTATGTCCGTGGGATTTCCCAGCCGGTGGAGGTTATATCTTCGCCGGACGGCCAGGGTCGCCTAGAAGTCCTGCTGGGCACTATGCGTGCCAAAATTCCGACGTACCAACTGGATCGCCTGGCCGAAGGACACCCGGTAGCGGCCCAGCAGGGCGTTTACCTGAGTCGGGCGTCGGCACGAAAATCTGGAACCGAGTTGGACCTGCGAGGCCAGCGAGTGGACGAGGCTCTGTCCAAGGTGGATGTCGCCCTAAATGATGCTGTGTTGGACGGCGCAGGCGAACTCCGGATAATACATGGCAAGGGAACCGGCGCCCTTCGCCGGGCTATTCGAGAGTATTTGGACGGCCACCCGCTGGTCGTCTCTGCTACCAACGACGAAGTCGCTGGAGGGGACGGTGTCACCGTGGTGGCCATCAGCTAGCGGTTCGCTGGAGCCAGGCCGTCCAGAGGACTACCGGATGGCCTTGGATTCCATGATCGCCCGGCGGAGAGACGTGGTGTCGACTCCCAACGATACTGCTTCGTCGAAATCGCTTTCCGCTTGATCGTCCAGCCCCAGTCCGGTGTATGCTAGGGATCTTTGAGCATAGACCTCGGCCTGGTTTACATCCAGCCGCAACGCCTCCGTGAGGTCTTCCACAGCGGCTCCGTAGTCCTTTAGCTGGGCACGTGTGACTCCTCGATAGAGGTAGGTATCTCCTGACGCGGGGTCCAACCGGAGCGCCTCGTCGAAATCTACCAGAGCCAGCGCCGAGTTACCCAGGGTGAAATGGGCCGCTCCTCTGTTGTGGTATGCCAACGCAAGGCCTGGCTGCAGTTCAATTGCGCGGTCGAAGTCGGGAATGGCGTTCTCCGGCTGCAACAGGTTCTGATGGGCCGTTCCGCGGTTGTTGTAGGCTTCCGCGTAGGTGTCGTCCAATTTGATGGCCTGAGAAAAATCCGCGAGGGCGAGTTCCACTTCACCTAGAGCGGAATAGGCTGTCCCACGGTTGTTATAGGACTCAGCGAACCCTGAGTCGGCTTGAATAGCCAATTCGAATTGCGCTTTGGCGTCTTGGGGGAACCCCTGGCTGAGGAAGGCCAGTCCCTTGGCATCGAAGGCGGCTGCATTGTCCGGCTCCAGAGACAACGCATGGTCCGCATCGGAGATGGCCTCACTCAGCCGGTTCAAACGTATGCGAGCCAGAGACCTTCTGATGTAACTGTCGGCGAAGCTCGGGCTCAGCCGGATCGCTTCGGAGAACTGGATGTCTGCGTCCGCAAAGGCGCCGCTACTGTATAGCTCTTGGCCGTTCTCGTGGTGCATCAACGATAGATCGGCTAACTCCGAAGTCGGTGGGGGAGTTGCTGTGGGCGACGGCGTTGCCGATGGTGTCGGGGCCACCTCTTCGCCGCAGGCGGTAAGTGCTACCAGAGTCATGGCGCAAATAATGATCACGAGAACAAATTTTTTCAAAACGTTCATTCCAATCCAATTACGTTGTCGAAAATCGAGGCATTGTTTGTCGCGCGGTCTCGAAATACGGGCGGTTATTTGCCTTGGAACCAGGGTTGACGGCGTCCGGAGAAGGCCCTGATGCCCTCCTGGAAATCGTCTGTCAAAGCTATCTGCTCGAACGTCTCGATCTCCGCGTCCAGCTGTGATTCCAAGTCAGAACCCCAGGAACGTTCGTAGAGCTCTTTCATGCGGCCGTAGGCCACTGTCGGGCCCTGGGCTAGTCGTTCCGCAGTCTCCAATGCGTGCCGGTCCAATTCCTCGTCTGGGCAGACATGGTTGCCGAGGCCCATCTCTAAGGCCCGCGGAGCTCCCACTGGTTGGCTGGCCAAGTAGAGTTCCATGGCCCGGCCCGCGCCCACCAGACGGGGCAACAAATGGGAAGAGCCGCCGTCGCCCGTAGCTCCGATGTTGGCATAGGCCATTAGGAACCGGGCACTCTGACTGGCGACGCGAAGGTCGGCGGCCAGCGCAAGACTGAAACCGGCTCCGGCTGCGGGCCCGTTAATCCCGGCAACCACGGGTTTGTTCAATTGGCGTAAAGGCAACACCACTCTAGAATGCAGGTCTCCAGCCAATTTACCGATGGCCGCTGCCAACGCCTCCGGACCGTCCTGCTCCAAGATGCCCACCAGTTCTTTAACATTGGCGCCCGCACAAAACGCTCCCCCCGACCCGGTAATGAGGACGGCGCGGACATCGGGGCGCTTGCACGACTGCACCGCCTGGTCTAGCTGCTCTATCATCTCGCCGGTCAGGGCATTTCTGGACTCGGGACGGTTCAATGTGATCACCCCGACTCCGCTTGAGGTTGTGAATTTTACGGATTGATCTGCCATCTCCAGGCTCCCTTTCAGCCGGACCTGCTACTAACGGTACACGTTTTCCATGTATTCGCTTATTTCTTCCAGTCCGAAGTAGTCCACCGCAATTTCTGGGGCCCACGTTACTTGGTCGGACGACCAGCGGACGGTGGCACGGCGTTCCGCGCCGATCCCCAAGACGTTGTTGATAACCCGGAGGACGTTGTCGTTCATGCGGAGTGTGTTGGGTTTCAGCGGAGCCGCCAGTCGTCCGTCTTTGATCAGGTATGAGTCTCCGATAATCGTCCCGCTAAAGTCGCCCGCTGTGATCCCGTTGACCGGGTAGGTGTACCAGATGCGCCCGATGTATATCCCGTCACCGACTCGGCGCAACAATTCTTCGTGACTGAGACCGGCGGTGCCTTCGATCACCAGATTGGATGGCAAGGTGTTGTGTAGCCCCGCGAAATCGCGGCCGCCGCCGTTGCCGGAACGGAAGCCGTTCCTTGGGGCAATGCTCTCCAAGACCTCTGCCGGAGCCCTGCCCAGTTTCTGGGCACCCGCGGGGTCATTCAGGATGCGCTGGTAGTTGTAGTAATCGGTCAGAAGTCCGGCAAGCTTGCCATCCCGTATTAGATTGGTCCTGCCTGTGGGCAAGCCTTCGTCGGTGATGGACTTGGAGCTGGGCAGAGCGGGGTCTGCGCCGTCGTCGAATATTTGGAGGCCGGGATTTGCCACTTGTTGCCCCAGTTTTCCCATGAAAGGTGAGGCCCCGGCATAAAAGATTTCTAGCTGGAAACCCGGCATCAGCACCCATTCTAGAATTTCTGCCACCGGTTGAGGTCCCAGAACCACCCGGTATCTGCCGGTAGCGGCCCGCTCCCCTCCGATGGTGGAAACTGCGTTCCGAGCGGCCTCAGCCGCCGCCGCTCCGTCGAATTCAGCCAGACTGTTGCCCACTGACCACCCACTGCCCTTGGCGTCCTCACTCTCCACCATGGCGGTGGCGAATGACATTATCAGCGTGTTTTGCTCGGTCTGGACCCTAGGCATGTGAGTGGAGGCGATGGCCATGCGGGACTGGAGCAGCACCAAATCCCCGCCTAAAATCAGTCCCAAGTTGGCCTATCCCTCTGGGGAGCCCGCCAGGCCGGCCAGCTCCTCCGAAGATTGAAAAGCGTCCAACGCTTGGTTCATCATTCGCCATCCGGAGTCTACTAAGCGGCCGTTGCCTATGCGCATGATCGCTGGGTCGGCGGCACTTCCGC
>CAZYBD010000157.1:0-3383 GCA_964645515.1 uncultured Dehalococcoidia bacterium
TTGTCGTACAGTTCGGTCGCGGCCACGTCCAATCCGATGAACACCTCGCTTCCGGGACGGTATCCTGCCGACTCGATAGCCTTCAACACGAACTCCAAAGCATCCTTGTTGGATGGCAGAGACGGTGCGAAGCCGCCCTCGTCACCAACGTTCAGGTTGTGGCCTCCCGCTCGAAGCAGAGAGCGCAAGGCCTGGTAGATCTGAGACCCCGCCTGTAGCGCTTCAGAAAAGCTGGGCAAACCCACCGGCAACACCATGAACTCTTGGATGTCCGCCGAATTAGAGGCGTGGCGGCCGCCGTTCAGGATGTTGAACAAAGGAACAGGAAGACTGACCGCTCCTCCACTCGCCAGATGGCGCCACAACGACCCTTGGCCGCCGGATAGTGCAGCGGCAGCGCGAGACACGGCCAACGATGCCGCCAGAACAGCATTGGCACCGAGATTACTCTTGTCGCTTGTGCCATCCAAGGCAATTAGGCCATGGTCGATGGCGGCCTGATCGAACGGTGACTGGCCGGTCAGCCAAGGAGCGATGGTCTGGTTGAGGTTGGCTACGGCTTTGAGCACGCCGTTGCCTCCGAAACGGTTGGGGTCGTTGTCGCGGAGTTCCAGTGCCTCGTGGCTGCCGGTGCTGGCGCCGGAAGGCACTGCGGCAATGACATTGGTGCCGTTGGAAAGGGTGACCTCTGCTTCCACCGTAGGGATCCCACGAGAATCCAAGACCTCCCGGCCCACGACATTGGCGATGGTCGCGTAAAGGTTATTGCTGCTCATTCCACCCTAACCTTCCAAGCCCTGTTTACCTGTGCGTCTGTCGGTCGCCGTTGGCGGCTTCGATTGCTTTCAGCACGGCGTCCACCGGATCCGACGCCTGGATGATAGCACCGTCGACGAGTTCGCCATCGCCGGTGTAGCTCAACGGCCAAGTTTTGAGTCCGATCACAGGAATGCCGTCACCCAAGGCGTGGCCGATTTCCGAAAGGGTTCCATAGGCACCCCCAACAGCAATGACCGCCTCTCCGGTGTTGACCACGATGACATTACGTGAGAAGCCCATGGTAGTAACGATCGGGATGTCTACGTAAAGATTGGCGTCTTTGCTGTCGCGGCCAGGTAGGATTCCTATTGTCGTGCCGCCTTCAGATTTGGCTCCGCGACATACCGCCTCCATGATGCCATTCAGTCCGCCGCAGACCACCATGACACCGCACTTGGCAAGTTCCCTACCCACTTCTTCAGCCAACTCGACGTGCTCTTGGTTCAGGGGTTTGCTGCTTCCGATAACCGAAATGATCATACCAATACAACCTTGGTTGAGAGAAATTGGGCTGTGCAGTAAGCGTAATTATATCAACGGAGCTGCCTAACCCTCTACGTTCCTTAAGGATCTCCTCTTCGTTCTGGAAATTTCATTCTGAGGAACTCAGGGACGAAGAACCTCCTACCTCGGGAAAACTAGATTCTTCGCATCGCTCAGACTGGGGACGGTTACATAGAACAGGTCAGCGCTAAAGAGTATTGTTGGTGCTTCTAGTACAAGTTTCTCAGGGGAGAGAAGAGTAGGATCAGGATGGACACGCTATGGCAGTATCGCCTTGGTCGCGGCTTCTATGGTCTCCAGAAGTGGGAAAGGGTAAACCCCGATCCAGAATACCGCCAGCAGACCGGCGCCCAAAACGATAATGAGAGTTGGCGAAGGCCGCCGCCCTAGCGCGGGATAGATTTGTAACAGACCACCTTCCGCCGGAGCCGCCCCCGGCTCTGTTTCGTGTTCATCATGCCCGTGTTGAGCAGCGAGGACTTGGCCTTCCAGAGGTTCGATGTACATCTGCCGGATAACCTGCAGGTAGTAGTACAGAGAAAGCAAGCTAGCGAAAATGGCCAGCCCAGACAACCACAAGAATCCTTCATCTGCCACGGCAGTAAATAAATAAAATTTCATGGCGAAACCCGCGAAAATCGGCAACCCGGCCAGCGAGAAAAGTCCGATGGTGATGGAGACTGCAAGGAATGGCTGAATCCCGCCCAGTCCAGCCAGGTCAGTGATCATTTCTTTACCGGTCATGTTGAAGAATGCGATCAGCCCGCCGAACACCACGAAGTTGGTTATGGAATAGCCAACCAGATAAAGTAGAACTCCATTGGACGCCAGGTTCGATTCTAATGACAGGGCGGCCACTCCAGCAAGAATGAACCCACCATGACCGATGCTCGAGTAAGCCATCAACCGTTTCAAATTCCGTTGGGCCAGCGCCACGAGGTTCCCCACCATCATGCTCACCGCAGCCAGCACCGCCAGGACCAACTGCCACTGATCCCATCGATCTACGGCCGGCACAAACCCTTCGGCTACCAAACGAAGAATCAATGCGAAGGCGGCGGCCTTGGAGGCGATGGCCAAGTAGGCGGTGACCGGATACGGCGCCCCTTCGTAGACGTCCGGAGCCCACATATGGAATGGGACGGCTGCAACTTTGAACCCCAGCCCAACCAGGATGAAAGCCACCCCTACCCAAAGGGCCGGGCTCACCTCACTGGCACCTATCAAAGCGGCGGCGATGGCGTCAAATTTGGTCACCCCAAGCGTGCTATAGACCATGCTAACGCCGTACAGCAGTATGGCCGACGAAAACGCGCCGACAATGATGTATTTGAGGCCGCCTTCGTTGGACTTAGCCGAATTCCGTGCATAGGCCGCTAGGACATATAGGGTAAAGCTGAGGAGTTCTAATGCGATGTAGGCAGTCAACAACTCCCTAGATTGGGCCATCACGTTCATGCCAAGGACCGAAAAAATCACCAGCCCATAGAATTCGCCTTGATGCTCCAGGTTAGCTTTAACAAAGTCCATCGAACTGAGGATGATGAAAACCCCAATGCCCATAAAAAGGACCTTGAAGAAGAGAGAGAAATCGTCTACTGCAAGCAGACCGTCATAGAGGGACTCTTGTTCCCCCCAGAGCATGACAAGAGCCACGGCAATCAGACCCAGGAGGCCGGCTATGGAAACCCAGCCCAGGTATTCCTTCTTACTCTCCGGGATAAAGAGGTCTAGGGCGAACACTAGGAAGGCAAGGCCCGCTAGGGCAAACTCGGGCGTGAGAAGGTCCAGATTTTCGGTTAGGCTGGGCACTTCCCTCTACTCTCTCCTGAACTTTCCAAATCGATTAAACCCCGGGAATGGTGTCGACACCAACGTTAATCACCCTCATCAAGGGTTCAGGCCAGACCCCCACGAATATAATGATTGCCACGAACGCCCCGGCTACCGATCGCTCCAGCAGACTGGCCTCTCCCAGGCCAGACCACCGAATATCAGGCTCGCCGTAGAAGGTCCGGGCCAGCAACCTCAATATGTACACGGCAGTCAATGCAGCTCCG
>CAZYBD010000158.1:0-5150 GCA_964645515.1 uncultured Dehalococcoidia bacterium
GAATGACTCTGGTCAAGGACGGCGACAAAGAAGTGCTCTGGGTCGCTGACAACGGGCGAAAGCGGCAGGCCGGTCTGGAGTACGATTATCCCGACGGCAGCGTTCGTGGCCAAATGCTGAAGATGGATCTCTACGGCAACGTCCTGATGAGCCTCCAAAAGCCCGACCTAGACGTGTACCGCGAAGGTGTTTACTCGCCCACCTTTGTAGTTGTTAACGAGGAACGTTTGGGTGGCAACGGAGATATATGGGTAGCTGACGGCTACGGCCAGAGCTACGTCCATCGTTACGACAAGGCGGGTAACTACATCTCCAGCATCAACGGAGAGGAAGGTCAAGCAGGCCGCTTCAACTGCCCTCATGCCATTTTCGTAGACCGCCGCCGGGGCGAGCCGGAGCTCTACATCGCGGATCGGGCCAACGGCAGGGTGCAGGTTTATGATTTGAAGGGCGGCTTCCTAAGATCGTTCGGTAGCGATATTCTGACCACCCCCAGCGGATTCGTGACCTACGGGGACCTTCTGGTGATCGCCGAACTACGAGCCAGGTTGACGGTATTGGATAAGAACGACGAGTTGGTCTGCTACATAGGGGACAACGAGGCGGTCTGTGAGGTGGCTGGCTGGCCCAACAACCTTAACGACGGGGGTAGGCTTGTCCCCACCAAACTGTTGGAGGCCGGAAAATTTAATAGTCCCCACGGGATGGCAGTCGACGCCAACGGCAACCTCTATGTCGCCGAGTGGCTAATCGGAGGCCGGTTCGTCCGGCTGGAGAAACAATCCTAGCTCGGGGCCGTTCACTGTCAAACCCGTAGGGGCTGGCTTAAACTCACTCCTACGCTGCCCTAACGACTGCAGGCGTGGTTTAGGGTGTCTCTGACAGACCGACGGCCTGGATGCCGGCCCGGGCCGCGTCCTCGTCCTCCTGAGATGTGCCGCCGCTCCCGCCCACCGCTCCGACCAACTCCCCGTTCTTGAATACTGGCAGCGCTCCTTGGCCGGGAATCATGTGCCCGCCCTCCATCGCCATTAGGCCGCGGAACACGGGCGCCATAGCGTTCTCGGTGAGATCGCAGAAATAACGGACAAAGCATGATGACGCTACAGCCTTGGCCCGGGATATGGGCGGAGTGCGCCAAGATGCTCCGTCTGTGCGCATCATGGTGATCAAGTCACCTCTGGGATCCACTACCGATATACTCATTTTGGCCCCCATGTCCAAGACCTTGGCCTTGGCTGCGGCCAGGATGATTTCCGATTCAGCCAGTGTAAGAGCGGGCATAGTGTTACCTCTCATTTATCTCACAAATTGTCGTGGACATGGTATTGTAGGTGACAATCAGCGAGGTGGGTAGTGGGCAACTCGCTTAGCAGAAGGTGGGCATTCGCCGCAACGTTGTTTGTGAACATCGGCGGCTTGTAATTGGAGAGGTTCTTCAGCAGGCTCAGGACGAGCACAGTGTAGCCTCAAGATGACGGTCGTATATGGCGCGGCCTGTCAGGGACTAGCCGTCTACCGGAATGTTAGCATCGGTGGGAGCGGGTCAACGGGGGTTAGAAGTCCTGGTGTTGCTTCGGTTAGAACATCGACTAGGGTATCCACGTTGAATGCCGATACTGCCTGAATTGTAATGGCGACGGGGTCGCTAGCATCTCCGAGTCGGTTGAACGTTAGTATCGTCAGCGGCCCGTTGCCATTTATCCCGTTCGGGTCAACAATCCCGGTCCACAGGTGGCCGGGGCTAGGGAAATGGGTGTCTACTAGGGCGTTGGCTGCCAAAGATCCTGGTTGAACGTCGGACAGTTCCCAAACGTCGGTGTCGTAAACTAGCACGAATTCCAGACTGCCTATGTTGGCGGCTTCCGCAGCCAGCACTTGAATCGTTACCGTCTCCGGCATGCTCGGCACTGGAGTCGGCGCGGCCGTTGGCGCGGCCGTTGGTTCCGGAACGCTTGTGGGAGCCAGTGTTGCCGTGGGAATGGGTGCCGTGGTCGGGCTGGGGTTGGGAACGAGAGTGGGGGTGGGTGCAACCACCAGCGGAGTTGGTTCTTGCGTGCCTCCTTCGCCTATGACTCCAACACCGACCAAGATACCGACCAACGCGCCGACGCCAACTACGATGCCGAGCAGCCATTTCCAACTAGTGGATAAGGCGATGAAGCCGACTTCGAGAACCCAGCGCATTAACTTATCCTTTACCCGGGCCGGGCCATTATCAGTATCAGGCGGGCATCCGTCTGGGTTACTTTGCCGTCGCCGTCAACGTCTAAGGAAAGGTCTTGGCCGCTGGTTAGAGAAGCCTCCTGCAGAGCTATCAGGGCATCCAGAGCAGTGATCTGGCCGCTGCCGTCGCCGTCGCCTGGTGTCCGAGTTCCGACGGTCAAATCGCCGCCGACCAGCTGGACGTCCAGTGGGTCGGCGGAGGTATGACTGATCAGAGTGTCGGACAGGGTTAGAGGACTGATGTTCCCTTCCGTCCCGATCACCTCAAATTCCACCACGGCCGCCGAGCCCCCTTCGACCGGGGCGGTGAAAATCGCGAACCCGAACCGGATGACCCCTGGTACATCTGAGTTGTGGCTAAAAGTAGTTTCGGAAAAGCGGGACCCTTTCAATACTTGGACTACCCGTAGCACGTCCGAATTGTAGCTTAAGTCGAAACCCAGACTGCTTATGGCTTGGGATTTGTTCAACATGACCGGCACCTTAACCGTGCTGCCGGGCGCGGCCCGCCGTGATTCTACAATCAAGGCGGGCGCATCGGGGTCGACTGTTACTGGCTTTGGCGCTGGAGTCGACGGCGCCGGTGGACGAGCGTCTCCTTCCGGCGTGATAGAGATCTGGTAGGTGCCTATGGGGTTCCCCACCCGTCCCGACGCAGAAACCGAAAGGATGTAAGATCCGGTAAGCGGAGCCGTCCAGTCCAACGAATTTTCCAGACCGAAGTTGGAGACAGAGAAATCAGCTGCGGTGTTTTCGACCAATAACCGTACTGCTTCCACAGTGCCTGGCCGGACATCGACGGTGTAATTCACCCCGGCTTCTGCCTGGAAAAAGAAGTGGTCGTAGTCGTCGGCAGGACTGATGGCACCCGCAATTGCGTTCCCGAACTCGATGCGGGTAGACGTGACAGCGTTGTCGCTGTGCCGGTCGCGCAACGACATTTCTGGTGTCACCTTCAAAGAATAGGTACCAGTGGGGTCGTCTATCTTAGGCGACGCCGAAATGTCCACGTAGAAGGTCTGATCTATTGGCGCGATCCAGTGCAAGACGTTGGTCTCGCCGAAATTTCTTGTTGCAGATTCTGCACCCGCGTTGAGGGCGTTGACCGATAGGGTGACGGCTTCGGCAGTGACGTATGTCAGGTCGAACGTATACTCTACTCCCCGTTCAGCCGGGAAGGAGAAAAAATCCCGGTCGGTCTCTGGGCTGATGGCGCCCTGGTAGACAGTGCCGAAGCTGATGGGTGTGCTAAACGAATGGGTGTCGGGGTGGCGGTCTTTCAACGACGTATTGGCATCTACGGTGAACGCGTAGGTGCCAATCCCATCGGAAGCTTGAGGGGAGTGGGAAAGGACTGCGTAATAATCGCCGGTGGTGGGTGCGGTCCAGCCCAATCCAGTGCCCACACCCCCGGTGGTGGCGACGGTCTCGCCGGTGGAGTCTTCGATGGATATGATGGCCCCATCAGCGGCGCCCAATTCTATAGCAAAGGAGTATATGACGCCCCGCTCTGCAGGGAACGAGAAGTAGTCCAAATCGGTGCTGGGGCTTATTGCGCCTTGGTGGGCGTTGCCTAAGCTTACCGAAGTCGCTGTATCGGCGGACTCGCCGTGACGGTCCCGTAGCGAGGGATCGCTCATCAGGTTCAGGGAGTACGTTCCGATTGCATCGGGGAATTGGGTTGAGGCCGAAACCACAGCCAGGTAGGTGCCGGTGGTCGGTGCCGACCACTCCAGCGTGGTGCCAACGCCGGCGTTGGTGGCGAGTACTTGTTCGTCGGTGTCCAGCGCCGCCAGCTCAACACCGGTGACCGTGCCTAGATCAACGGTCATTGTGTATCTGACGCCCCGCTCTGCGGGGAACGAGAAGTAGTCTGAGTCGGTGGCGGGGCTGATCGAGCCTTGGTGGGCGTTGCCGAAGCTGAGCACCGTGGCTCCGTCTGGAGACTCGGAATGCTGGTCTTGCAAGGCCGTTTCCGAACTCATCTTCAAAGCATAGGTGCCGGAGGCGTCCCGGACCCGATCCGTCCCGCTTATAGCTACGTAATAAATTGCAGTGCTGGGAGCTATCCAGCTCAGTGTGGGCAGCACGCTGTCGTTGGACATCTCAATGCCGTCGAAGGGCTTGGCAATGGCAATTTCGACGCCTTCGGAGGTGCCCAGGTCCACCTCTATGGTGTAACGTACTCCGCGGGCGCCTTCGAAACTGAAGTAGTCGGCGTCGTCTCCGCCCTCGACGGTCCCGGTCAGGCTGGGCTGGTTAGTCCATGGGCTGATGGCGCCCTGATAAACGTTGTCTACCAGGATTGGAGTGGCTCCGCTGCGCGTCTCGCTGTGGCGGTCGCGAAGAGAGGTGTCTTCGAAGATGCCCAGAGTGTAGCTGCCCAATAGGTAGCTGCCGTCTTCGTGCTTGATGTCCCCGGCGACTTCTACATAGTAGATGTCGGTGGTTCTGGCCACCCACTCGATGGTAGTCTGATTACCGGATTGGGAAATTGCCTGGCCGGGAGAATAGCCAGAACCACGCGCCAGAGAGTTGACGACGTTGACACTGGCGGCGTCTACGGTAATAACGTCCATGACTATGGAGTAGATGACACCTCGCCTAGCCTGGAACGAAAAATAGTCGACGTCGAAAAGGACGTTGGAGGAATCAATCGACCCAGACACTGCCCCGGTGCCGACGTCCAAGTTGGTGGAAGAGAAACGATAATCGCCGTGGTCGTCTTCAGCTAGCGTGGGTGTGCCGCCGGCAAAAACAACGGCGACGGTAAGCACCAACGCCGTTAATAGCAGCGCGTGCCGCTGCGCCCAACTCCGCATGTCCGCCCTTTCCTCCACCGCCCCACCGCGGCGCGCCCCGCTATCAGTTGGGCAGGGCTAGAACGTATTCGCACCGCCGGGACAATAGGCGACGCTTCGAAT
>CAZYBD010000159.1:0-5752 GCA_964645515.1 uncultured Dehalococcoidia bacterium
CAGATAGTCCTTCTGCAACTCCTCCACGAACCCGTATGCGTACCAATCATCCAGGCTGCTGGTAAGACCGTGCTGCAACACCAGAGTTGGGCCGCTGCCCGCGACGTGGTAATCGATTTTTACGCCAGAACTATCTACGAACGGCATTTGCACTTCTTAAAATTGGGCATTGATTCGAGACGGAATAGGCCTGGCTTCCCTTAGAAAATACCGTTAACCTCGCCTCTGATAGTAATTCCAGACGCCTTGGACAGCGATGGTCGTAGTATCGACAGAGTATGAACTGTAAATTGACCGGCACGACGGAGCTAAATATAATTGGCGCCAACCCCGGAAACTATGATTGGCGATTCTTTTAGATTGCGAGGGAAGCCCCATGGTTCACCAACAAGCGGCGCTTTTGAAACCAGAGACCCTAGTGGACGAGTTCAGAAAGAACGGCGTAACGCATATCGTGACCATACCCGACAGCGAGACCAACTACCTTTATGAGTTGATGAAAGAGCAAGATTGGCTAGATATCATCCCGGCGGCTCGGGAAGGTGAGACTTTCGCCATCGCATTGGGCCTGTCAGTGGGAGGGAAAGTACCGGTCTGTGTGATTCAGAATACCGGTATGATGGAATCCGGAGATTCCATACGGGGAATGGCCATCGATGCCGGGTTTCCGTTGGTGATGGTTGTCGGCTACCGGGGTTGGAACCGTCACGGCGTGGTTACAGATTCTGCGGCCAAATACACTGAGACCTTCCTGCATGCCATGGGGGTCAACTACTATCTGGTGGAAAACGATGATGACGCCGCCAGGATCTCCACTGCTTTTGAAGAAGCTAAGGTCACCAACCGCCCGGTGGCGGTGTTGATCGGAGACGAATACCATGGGTTTAACCGGATCTGATCCACCGGTAGTTACTCGTCTAGTCGGCACGCACCTCGACACCTTGGAGGGAAATGATGTTCGATTCTGAAGATATGTTCCGGGCTTTTCAGCCATACCGGGACGAATCCATTGTCATGGTGACAGGGACCTCTGGCCGTAGTTGGCAGGACGTCACCACCAAGCCGGAACGAGACCTGAGTCTGCAGGGGGCTATGGGTCAGACCACTTCGGCGGCGTTGGGGTTCGCCCTTTCCCAACCCAGTGAACGGGTGGTTCTCTTTGATTCTGAGGGTGCGCTCCTGATGAACATGGGAATTCTGGCTACCATCGCCGGCAAGAAGCCGCCTAACTTCTTCCATTTCTTGATGGACAACGAGTGCTACGCCACCACAGGCGGGCAACCCGTGCCCAACGCCCAGGATATCAGCTACGCGGGGATGGCACGGGAAGCTGGGTACGCGGCTTCGTATGAGTTCGACAACCTGGAAGATTTCGCTAACAACATCGAGCAGATAATGAAACAGACCGGGCCGGTGTTCGTGGCGATGAAGGTGGTGCCAAAGATCGAAAACGAACCCATCGGACGCCGCCAGCGCAGGCCCACCCGCACCCGAGCCCAAACCATCGCCGACGTACGAGCCGAATTGGGGATAGCAGGAGACTAGGTTGCCAAAGTCTGAACTGTGATAAGCGAGGAAAAGATGGTAGCAACCGGTGGACGCGCCCAAATGAACACGGAGGCCCTTCGAGCCACCGAAGAACTCTTCTTCAAGCAGATCGAGAACGGGCTGCATCCGGGCGCAGCCCTAGCGGTCTACCGACATGGCGAGCTGGTTCTGGACCTTTACGGCGGCGTGGCCGACACGGAATCTGGGAGGCCGGTGCTCGAGAACACCATGTTCGTCTTCTATTCCTGCACCAAGCCTCTCGCGGCCTTCGGCATCTTTGTATTGTGGGAGCGGGGTAAGTTGGCCTGGGATGACCCAGTCGCCAAATATTGGCCTGAGTTCGCTAGTAACGGGAAGAGTAGAGTCACAATTCGACACATCATGACCCATCAGGGAGGTTTCCCCACCACTCCAGCGGAACTCACATGGGACATGTGGCGTGACTGGGACGCGGTCGTCCGGGCTTTCGAGAATACTTCCTTGGAGTATGAGCCCGGAACAGTGTTGTCCTATCACCCAATGAATTTTGGATGGGTAATCGGCGAGTTGGTCAGGCGGATCGACGGTCGTACCTTCGACAAGTTCTTCCAAGACGAGTTAGCCATCCCGCTGGCGATGAAAGATACGTACGTGGGCCTGCCGCCGTCACTTGAAGATCGGGTGTCCAAGGTCCATGCCATGGAGGATGCAGATGCCGCTATGCGGGCGCCAATCAACAACCTGCCAGACCTGGTCTCCATCTGGAACCGGCCGGAAGTGCACCAAGCGGTGCTGCCAGCGGCCTGCGGCATAGGCACCGCCCGCGACCTGGCCCGATTCTACGCTATGATGCAAGGCGGAGGCTCGCTGGACGGAGTTCAAATACTGAAGCCGGAAACGATCGCCGAAGCAACCAAGCTCCAAGTTGAAGGAGCGGACCCAGCCGCCGTGGGGAGCTACAATAGGCTGTGCATGGGGATGGCCCTAGCAGACCCCCGCGCCGGTTTCTCTCGTACGGTCAATACCCGCACATTCGGGCACGCCGGTGCAGGGACCTCCGTCGGCTGGGGCGACCCCGATTCGGGCCTGGGCGTGGCGATCATTACCAATGGTTTCCGCCCGGACGGCACCAACAACGCCCGCCTTGCAGCCTTCTCCCAAGCGGTCCGTAACGCTTGCCTGTAGTCACGATGACTTAGCCTAGGCCGCGGTCCAGTTGTAGGTAGGGCGCCAACCCAGTATTCGTTGGGCTTTTGCGGTGTTGATTACACTGGCGTTGCCTTCCATGGGGCCGCGGATTTCTACCTCGTCACCGAAGTTGTTCCTGATCAAATCAACTGTGGGTTCCGCGAACCGGGTTGAAGGTTGAGCCAGCATAAACGCCTCGTGACCTTCTATGTCCGCGGTGAGGGCTAGCACATGGGCCTCGGCCACGTCGCGGGCGTCGGCATGGGCCCACATCACCAAGGTGAGAGGATTTACCGGGGTAGGCGCGGTCCAAGGAAATTCCTCCTGGACCTCGGGCAGCGCCACGTTGGTGAAACGCAGGCTGACCACTGAAGTCGCCGAGTTACGGGCGATCATTTTGCCTATCTCCTCTCCGACCTGCTTAGATAGGCCGTAAGGTTCGAAAGGCATCATTGGGTGTTCCTCATCCAGAGGAAGGTATAGGGGCACGAATGCCGAAGGGTCGTGGGCCCACCCCATACCGAAGGCGCTGGACGAAAAAACTACCCGCCGTAGTCCCATTTCCGCCGCGGACATCATCAGATTGAACGTGCTCTGCACATTGTTATCGAAGATTGCCCGCCCATCGGCGCGAGTCGGTCCGGGAATGGCGCCCATATGGATCAAGCCGTCGGCACGTTTTAACAAGTCATCTACCTTCTTGCGGTCCAGCAAATCGCACTGTTCGAATTCGGTGGACAGGTCATCGGTTGGGATTTGGTCGGTTGTCAGGACATCGACCTCCCGGTCTAGGAGAAGTTGCACCACCCTCCGGCCTAACCTGCCTGCCGCTCCGGTTACAACTATCATGATCAATTCCTACGAGTTTATGTTGGACTGGACCCAAAAATTCCCGGCCATGCCCTTAGGGAACTATAACCGCTCTGCCAACAAAGCTGCGATTCTTAAAGTCGGCGATTGCGGCGTTAATGCTGTCGAGCGAATATTCTTTGAAGCTCATCTTGACACGTCCTTGGGCGTTTAGCTCCATCAGCTCCACTAGTTCCAGATAGTTGCCTACCAGGCTGCCGGAGACGGTAACCTCGTTCATAATCATGTGAACTGTGGGAATCTCTATTCTGCCGCCGTAGCCGACTATAAAATGAGTTCCGCCTTGGCGCAACATCTGCCAGCAGAGCTGCTCGGCCCCTAATTCAGCTACGAAGTCGATGACTACATGGGCCCCGCCGCCGGTCAGTTCCTTTACCTGTTCAACGACATCTTGCTTGCCGCCGATCGCCTGGTCAGCGCCCAACTCTCTGGCTAACTCTCGTGCCTCTGTGTTGTTGTCTACCGCTATGATGCGCGTACTGCACAATTCCCGTAGGCACTGTATGGCGATGTGCCCCAGCCCACCTACGCCCAGAACGACACAGTAGCTACCGGGGTTTAGGAGCTTAGCGGCGCGCTTGGCCACTCGGTAGGCTGTGATGCCGGCATCGGCCATGGGCGCCACATCCAATGGAGCCACATTCTCTTCCAGTTTTATCAGGGTGCGTTCGTTGGTGAGGAGATATTCCGCGAACCCACCGTCCCTGCCCAGACCGGGAAAGGAACCATTTTCACAGTACATATCTTCACCGCGGCGGCACCCGGGACACACCCCGCAGGAGCGGAGGGGATGGCAAATGACGGCATCGCCAGGTTTTACAGACTTCACTCCACTGCCCACCGACTCGACCCACCCAGCGTTTTCGTGCCCCATGATGTAAGGCAGGAGAGAGTCTTCTGCGTCCATCACCGATCGCCAGACTCCTTCGATTATGTGCAGGTCAGTCCGACATAGACCGGCCGCGCCTACGCGTACGATTACTTCGTCCGGGGCGTTGATCGTCGGATCGGGAACCTTTTCGACCACGAGGTCGACGTTCATCTCTTTGTCGTACTTGTACAGTTGAGCAGCTTTCATAATCAAATCCCCTGTGGATAGAAATGACGATAGGAAAGAAATATCCGCCGATACGTTAAATGTATGATAACCGCAATTCAAGAACGGTGGGGAATTAACGGCACTGACGTTCGGTGTGCCTACCTAATCGGACTGGACAAATCCCTCCGCATCGGTTAGAGCCTAACGCACCCGAATGGCCAGCCCTTTGTTCGACGCGTACCGGGCACGATGGGAATCTGAGGAGTTTGCCCGACCTTGTAACTGTTTAAATCGGCAAGGTTTCTTTGCTTTCGGCCGTCGTGGGCCACCTTGGCATTCTTCTTTTCAACAACTGGACCTCGTCCGAGATAGCGTCTTCCAATAACCTGCCGGCCGAGGGCGCAAGCATCTCCACCCTGACGGCAAACCGGAGGGTGGCTACCTTGTGCCATCGCCTCTTTTGGTGTGAATAGGAGCTCAGGAGGCCCTCCCCTCCAACTCGGAGAATCGACCGGCCTGACCTGTTTGGAGGGTTAACTGCCAACGTCGCGTTCAATTTAGGGTCGGAGTCTGGCAAGGTTAGCTGGAGTAAAGAAGACCTTCGCTCCTGGCGACACAAGTCATGGCATCCGTCTTGACATCGAAGTTGTCGCCGGTACCCTGGAAGGGTTCTCAGTGGAGTTCCCCGTCGGGGCCTTCGGTCACTACTGCGACTAATTCAAATTGAAAGGGATCGTCGACGACGCCGAACTCGAAGTCAGGATCGAGACGCTGAGAGATGGTCGCTATGATTTCAAGGCCGATGTGGAAGAAACGGAACTGAACGTCCCATAGGAACCAGCGGAGATTACTCTAGCCTTCAGCGGCGACATCTGCACGGTTGTGGTGACGGACGAGATAGAAGCCGGTCAAAATGACAATCACGAAAGCAGCGATGACTAGAGTGACCACGGGTAAGCTGGGACAACAAATCCCTCCAGCGTGTTGGGCTGGAGGGATTCCATAGCTGCTTGCTCCCTATTTGGAAGGGGGTGTATTTAGAACGGAATTGACCGTCTCTACCTGTATCCGGGCAATGTGGCTTCGGGCGTGGTCAACGATGGAGTTCCACTCCGGTGAACCATAAAA
>CAZYBD010000160.1:0-3895 GCA_964645515.1 uncultured Dehalococcoidia bacterium
GTCGTCACCAACGGGAGGCGATGGCCACCAAATGGATGTTCCCAAACTACACTCTAGCCTGGTCGGGAGCGCTACGGGCCTTGCCTTATTTCATGGTGCGCGACGTCCTATACGCCTTCCGCCACAAAAAACAACGAAAAAAGATCCTGCAGACCGCAGGCAACCGCATGGCCCAGTTCTTGGGCATCTACCTAGGGGTGCGGTATCAGAAGAAGCTAATGCGCCGCCTGATAAACCGGCACGACGTCCCCGAAGTCCACGAGAAACTGGTATTCGACGAGCCGGGAAACTGTCGGTTGGAAGAAACCCAGACGCCCAGCTTGCAACCCGGAGAGGTGCTGGTACACGTGGGCTACGTCGGAGTTTCCGCCAGCGACGTGGAATTGGCCCGCCGTGGACGAGATCAGTACCAGTCCGCCGCATCCCATATAGGAATGCCGCCCGGTCATGAGTTCGCCGGGGTCGTCGTCAAGAGCAGCAGCGACGCCGGAACTCTGAAACGGGGCAAGAAAGTGGCAGGAATGCTATCGATGAACTCCGACCGCCTCCCTGTTCTGCCTGACAGCGGCGCCTACACCTCATACCTAGCAGTCCCGTCGGACCGTTTGCATGAACTGCCGTCAAACATGTCCCTAAAGCAGGGGGCAATGGTGGAACAAGTAGCGATCTGCGTCGAGGCTTTGACCGTATTGGACGCCGGACACGGCGATAAGGCCTGCGTCATTGGGTGTAATTCCATGGGGAATATTTGCAGCCAAATCCTGATGGCCCGAGGTGTCCGAGTCACCGCCGTGGACCCTGATCCCAAACGAGTTGCCCTTTTGTATAAATACGACATAGATACCCTGTCTGAGCCAGTAGACTTGGCCAGCTACGATTACGTGATCGCGGCCGATGTCGACGAAGAGAAGTGGCCAGATCTATTGGCGGATTTGAACCCTTCGTCTAAGGCACTCGTCTTGGGGCTTCCCAGAACCAATTCCGGGGATGGCTTATTCGACGCGGATTCCGGTGCCTCCCGGCTGTTCAAACACTTTACAGCCAACCAATCTGTCTCATGGCAGGAGGCAGTCCGATTGATCGGCTCCGGGACCATTAACCTTGACGACCACATCGCCACCGTGGAACCGTTGAGATCCTACAGCAGGATTTGGGAAAGGGTAGCGAGCGGGGAAAGTTTCAAAGTCCTAATCAACGTATCAAAGGAGCTGCAAGCACTGTGAGATCTACGCCTGGCTTCTACCGACCAGCGTTCGATACTTCTGCGCCCGGCTGGATGGAGCTATGAAGGTAGTAATTCTTTGCGGGGGCTTCGGCACCCGGCTCCGAGAAGAAACGGAAGTGCGTCCCAAACCCATGGTGGAAGTCGGTGGCAGGCCCATCTTGTGGCACATCATGAAGACCTTTGCCCATTACGGGTATGATGACTTTGTCCTGTGCCTAGGCTACAAGGGCGACGTAATAAAAAACTATTTCTTAAACTACGAACAGTTCAATAATGATTTTTCCATAGAACTGGGGACCGGCGATATCCAGGTACACAACAACCACGAAGAAATCGGTTGGAAGGTTACGCTGGTCAATACTGGTCCGAACGCCATGACAGGAGCCCGTGTGAAGCGGGTGGAAAAGTACATCGACGGGGATTGCTTCATGCTCACCTACGGGGATGGAGTCACCAATATGGATATCAATGAGCTCGTGGAATTTCATCAGAGCAGGAACCGCATCGGCACCGTTACCGGGGTATCGCCCCCTTCTCACTACGGAAACCTTAGTATCTCCGGCTCGGACGTCGTTTCATTTAAAGAGAAGCCGGAAGTGCACGGTTCGTATATCAGCGGTGGTTACTTCGTTTTCAACCGGTCATTTTTTGACTACCTGTCACCGGAGAACGATTGTGTCCTGGAGCAAGACTCGATGGAGCGCCTTTCGAAGGACGGCCAGTTGTCCGTCTACACCCACACGGGGTTTTGGCAATGCATGGACACCTACCGCGACTACCAGTACCTCAACGAAATGTGGGACCAGGGCCGCGCCCAATGGAAAATATGGAAATCCTGACCGCCACAGTCAGCCGCGACAATGGTGTGTGCGCTCCCCAAGAAGGAGACTCCAGTTGAGCAGTAATTTCTGGGGCGACCGGGCCGTTTTGGTCACCGGGTGCACCGGTCTCCTGGGGTCTTGGCTAACCGAAGCCCTTTTGCTCCAAGGCTCCAATGTGGTTGGGATCGTAAGAGATAAGGTCGTTCGAAGCCGGCTGTTGCAAAACAAAATTTTGCAACAAATTAATGCGGTGTCTGGGACCGTGGACGACTATTCGCTGCTGGAGCGCACTATAAATGAATATCAGATACAAACGGTGTTCCACCTGGCCGCCCAGACCATCGTCCGGATCGCCAACGAGAACCCCCTTTCCACCTTCGAATCCAACATCCGGGGTACCTGGAACGTGCTTGAAGCCTGTCGCCGGACATCCTGGGTTAGCGAGGTGGTAGTGGCATCCAGTGATAAAGCCTACGGCGCCCACGACCAACTGCCCTATTCGGAAGACTCTCCACTCCAAGGCAGCCATCCGTACGACGTTTCCAAAACGTGCGCCGACCTGATTGCCCAGGCTTACGCCAAGTCCTATCAACTCCCGGTCAGTGTCACCCGCTTCGGCAACTTGTTCGGAGCAGGTGACGTCAATTTCGACCGGCTGATCCCAGGCACGATTCGCTCCGTAGTACGAGGAGAGGCGCCGGTGATCCGGTCCGACGGCAAATTCAGCCGCGACTACATCTACGTGGAAGACGCAGCCCACGCCTACATGGCAGTGGCGGAAGGAATTTCGACCAACCCGGCGGTACGAGGCCAAGCCTTCAATTTCTCCTACGAGGCACCGCAAACAGCCCTTCAAGTCGTGACCAAAATACTGAAGGAGATGGACCGCACGGACCTCAAGCCCGCCATCCTTGACACCGCTGCCAACGAAATCCCGCACCAATATCTCCGGGCTCAAAAGGCGCGGGAGTGCTTGGGATGGCAGCCCAAATTCGACTTCGACAAAGGATTGCGGAATACCATTCCTTGGTATGTAGAAACTCTAGGAGGGGTGGCGTCCTGATGATAGATGGTGTGATAGTCAAACCTCTAAGGCGAATTCCAGACGAGCGGGGCTTCATCATGCACATGCTACGCGAGGATGACCCCGATTTTGAGCGTTTCGGTGAAATCTATTTTTCCACTGCCTATCCGGGCTCGATCAAAGCGTGGCACCTGCATAAGGAAATGACCCTGAATTACAGCGTCGTTGCGGGAATGATCAAATTGGTTCTGTACGATGACAGGGAAGGTTCGTCAAGCAAAGGCGAGCTTCAGGAGATCTTCGTCGGAAGGGAGAACCACCAGCTTGTGAAGATTCCTCCCTACGTTTGGAACGGGTTTAAGGGCATTGGGAGTGAAATGGCCATCCTTGCCAACTGCGCGACGCTTCCCCACGACCCTGATGAGATCGTCCGTAAATCGCCGTTCGATCCTTCCATTCCATACAACTGGGAGCTAAAACACGGCTGATGGCGTCATCCTCCGGCCGCCTGCTGATTACTGGGGGACTGGGTTACGTGGGTGGCCGACTGGCGACCGACTTGGCCGCCGAGGCCCCTGAGTTTTCCTTGCGCCTAATGACCCGGCGCCGGCAGGAAGCCCTGCCCGATTGGGCCAGCAACATGGATGTAGTCACGGCCGATGTCCTGGACGCAGCATCATTGGATGCGGCCTTAGACGGTACCGACACGGTAGTTCATCTAGCGGCGCTCAACGAAATCGACAGCCTCGACGCCCCGGATCTCGCCCTAGAAGTGAATGGCCGGGCGCCTCACCGACTGCTGGAGGCCTGCAGGGCTAAGGGGGT
>CAZYBD010000161.1:0-3158 GCA_964645515.1 uncultured Dehalococcoidia bacterium
GCTCTCGAACATGCAACGGTTGGGGCCGAACTTTTCGATACAATAGTCTATGAACGGGGCCATCGACTCCGCGAGCTCTTCGGAACCGACGGGTTTGTCCCTAGTGTGCCAGTCGAAGCCGGCGCGCGGCATGCCGATACCTCCTAGTTTGATGTAGGTATTAGGGCAGGCCGCCACGACATCAATGCCGTTTCTCCAGGCGGGAATCACTTCATCGTCGTTGTTGGCGTATTTGCCTTCCCTGAGGAGCCCTCCAACATGGTTCAAGATGATTGGCAGATCGGGCACCGCCTTGGCAAAATCGGCCAAATCGGGCATCTGGTGGAAATTGAGCCAACCCTCAAAAGATAGCCCCATGCTGGCTAGTACCCGGGCGCCGGCGCGGAAATTATTGTCTGACAGTTGGTTTTCTATCTGGTGGGCTGCGGTGTTGAGCACCGCCGGGTCCGGATCATAGGTCACCGAATGACGGATGCCGCGGAACCGGTTGGGACTGGCTGCCATCAGTGCTTCCAGAACCGGCCTGACCCGGTCGCCAAGGTTCAGGTTGGCGTGACCGACGATTGCTGCCGCCGCCCGACAGGAGCCATAGAGGCCGTTGGCGCTGGCCGCAGCCAGGCCCTGTACGAATTCGACCTCGCCGACGGGGCGAAGTTCCTCAGGTCCGTCTGGACGGTACATCGACCGGGCTTCAACAAAAACGGTGGAGCGTACGTTGTGGCCGCTGTTGATGTCGTCGGCCAACTCGTGAAGCAAGTAGCGCTGGTAGGGGATGCGCTCTGTCCTGAAGTCCCAGAAATGATGGTGAGGGTCGCAGATGGGGAGGTCAGGTTCCAACGAGGCTTCCTGAGTCAGCGCGAGCCAGTTGTTGTCTCCGAACGGCATTGTCCAGCCTCCATCGGCAGGTTGGTCCCGTAGTTGAGTCGCGCAATAATATTAACAGGGCCTTGGGAACCAAGCCAAGGCGCAACAAAAATGGCAGTTGGGTTTAGAAAAATAGCGTAATATGTATAACAATTCAATCAATACAACTCGATAGGAGCGAATCATGCCGTTGGGTAATCTAGGTAAAGGAATCAAAGACTCGTTGGTAGGCACTATCAAAGGGGCCGGCGACGTCGTGGGCACTACGTTGGATGCCACTAAAGACACCACCGTGAAGGCCCTGCAGGGAGTGAGGGATGTCACTCAGGAGGCATCTGGGATGGCGGTGGATGGCGTGACTGGCGCGGTCCAGGCGGCAAGTGAAGTCGGCGCCAGCGTCGGAGGTGCTGCCAAGGGTGCGGTCATCGGCGTAGTCCAAGGTGTAGGAGAGGTGACTCAAGTTACGGCAGCAACTTTGAGCGATACCGTACGCGCTGCTATCAAGGGGACTACAGAAGTTGGAGGCGATGTTGCCGATGCTGGACGAGGAGCGGTAGAGGGTGCTTTGATCGGCGGCAAAAGTGTCGGGCTTGTTTTTGAAGACTCGGTCGCCAGCGTGGCTAGAGGCGCCGTCCAGAGCACCAGTGAGGTTGGCGGAGACCTGGCTGCCGCAGCCAAGGGCGTGGTGCTGGGGACCATTCATGGGTCTCAGGAAGTTGGCCAAGATGCCATTGCGGCGGTCCGCGGTAGTTCCGGAGAACTCATCAAGGGAGCCGCCGGAGTCGGTGGAGACCTCGCCTCCGTCGCCCGCAGTACCGTGGAAGGAGCCATTGAAGGGGCCAAGGGCATCGGCGTTGCGGCAGAGGACGCGGCATCGGCCGCAGCAACCGGCGCCATTGATGCCGCAACTGAAATAAGCGAATCCGCTGGGAACGCCGTTCGCGATGCCGCGACTGGAACTATTTCCGGGGTCCGGGTTGTGGCGCAAGCCCCGTTCAAGGGTGAAGAAGACAAGAAATAGCTGTTCGCCGAACCCAAGGCCCGGCGAACCCAAGGCAAATCTTGGACGGCTTGAGAACGGACCAACGGCGTCGGGCACCTAAACCTGTAACGGAGCTGATTCTACAGTTAGTGTTAAGAGGCGGCATAGGAATAACCCTACGCCGCCTCTTTGAATTTTGTTCCCTGTTGAAGTTATCTGATGGTCGCCTTGAGGATTAAATCAAGTCTCGGCGCTGCCGCCTCGGCCTTAGGATCCGGTTGGGCTGGGATCTTGGGGTTCATCGCCTGGACGAAGCACATCTCCGCGGTTTTCGCTCGCGGCGGCCAAACTCTCAAATATAGATTAGCCGAAACTCGCCTGGGTCGAAGTACTCCGGTAAGGCTAATCTCCCGGGTAGTCAAGGAAATGGGCGATGACGACGCTACTCACATGGCAGCCGGTGTTAGCTATTACGCAGTGCTCTCCATTTTCCCTCTGGTCATAGCGCTGAGTGCAATCATCGGATGGCTAGCTGGTTCGGAGAGCCGTCAGGATGACGTTGTCGAATACGTCGTTGACTTCCTTCCGGGCTCGGAACAATTCGTGCGGGACAGTATCGAGGGTGCAGAAAGATTCAAGGAAACCCTTGGCGTGGTGGCGGTCCTGGGGCTGATGTGGTCAGGCAGTGCCGTCTTTGGCTCGATTACCCGGGTAGTTAACCGGGCCTGGGACATTCGCGGGAACCCGCCGTTTTACAAGAGCAAGCCAAGACAATTGGCCATGGCGTTGGGCGTCGGAATTCTGTTTGCCCTGTCGTTAGGAATAACCGGCTTTATGCAATGGGCTACTGCGATTGAGATCGGTAGCCATTCTGCCAGTGACGTACTGGGAGGCGAGTTATTCGCCATAGTCCTGCGGATACCTGCTACTTTGATCAGTTTTAGCATTTTCCTGTCGATTTACAAATTCCTACCCAACACCAAGACGTATTGGAAGTACGTTTGGTCGGGTGCCGTAGTGGCAGCGGTGCTATTTGAAATAGGCAAGAACCTCTTTCTCTATTACCTGAGTAACTTTGCCGCATTTGACCAACTATACGGTGACGTGGCTTCCGTAATCACTCTGATGGTCTGGGCTTACTTCTGCGCCATTATCCTGATACTGGGAGCAGAGGTAGCGTCGGAGTACGGTCGGATAAAAATGGGGACGGCGCGAGGCGAGCCGCAACAGTAACGAAATCGCCATTGGGGGACGAGAAAACACTGAAAGACGTCTAGGAAGCGACGGAGCATTTTCCGATAATTGGGAGCGC
>CAZYBD010000162.1:0-4693 GCA_964645515.1 uncultured Dehalococcoidia bacterium
CCAGGAATGCATGATCCTCAGTGCCAGCGAATGGACCGGCGGTCCGTTGGCGACGGTTCTCAACGAGTCCGGCCTCACCGACAAGTCGCTGTACATCCGCGCGGAGGGCTGGGACCGAGGTGTTCCGGCCACAGCCGACAAAGGCACAGAACCCTTCTTCTACGACAAGGGGCTGGCGATTCAGAAGGCCCTCCATCCCGACACCATCCTGGCCTGGGCCCAGAACGGCCAGCTACTGGAGCACCTGCACGGGGCACCGGTGCGGCTGCTGGTGCCCGGATGGTCAGGGAACTGGTCGGTCAAGTGGCTACGTCAATTGGAAGTGATTGACCACATGCCGTACTGCTGGTACCTCTACCAATTCTATTACTACGCCGACTCTCCGAACGCCAGCGACAAAGAATTGATCACCACCATCGGCGTAAAATCCATCGTTACGCACCCCAACGACGATACTGAAACTATGCCCACAGGCCCGCACATGATCCGTGGATATGCCTGGAGCGGCGCCGGAGCCATCACCCAAGTCGAAGTAAGTGTCGACGGCGGCGAGAACTGGAACGCCGCCCACATTGAGCCGCCCCGCGACCGGTTCATGTGGGTCCGCTGGTCCTACAACTGGGACGCGACAAAGAGAGGCAATTACAACGTCATGTCTCGTGCCACCGACGAGATAGGCCAGGCGCAGTCCCACGAACCGCGCTACAACAACATGCGAAAGAACTTCAGCGCAATTGTCGGATACCCCGTCACCATCGAGTAGTACCGGCAGGACGCACTCTGGAGAGCAACATGCCGATTATCGACCACTCAAACCTACAGATGCCGGCCCCGGTAGAGCGTGTGGCTCAACGTTATCTGGTGTCCAAGGAGCAGGGTGCAGTATCATTAACCGTCAAAGAGATGGAGATTCATCCGGGGTGGGAAGGCAGAATGCACACCCATCCGGTGGATGTCTCGATCCAAGTTACTTCGGGGGCGGTACAAGCCATCGTGGGAGACGAGGTCCGCACGGTCCGCGCCGGCACCACTTTGCTGGCCCCGCCGGGTGTGCCTCACAAATTAGCCAATCATTTGTGGACTCCGGCCGTATTGTTAATAACCTACCCCACGACAGACCCCGAGACTGACTACCTGGAATAGTTGCTCGACACTTCAGGAGGACCCAATGGCCATCCGTCAAATTGGGACTAAGATAGAACCGCAAATCATTCCCACCAACGCAGGTCTTCGCACCTTCGCTTCTCCGCCCCAGGCCCTCCAGGAAACAGTCGTCCCCAACGACCTGTTCTATGTACGCAACCACTGGACCGACTGCCCAGACATTGACGTCAACTCCTACAGGTTGAAGGTCGACGGCGAGGTGGAACGACCTCTCTCACTAACCTTCGACAATTTAAGGGAATTACCTCAGAAGCGGTTCCAGGTGACCTTCGAATGTTGCGGCAACAGTCCGGTACCTGAATATTGGACCAAATCACTGCGTATCAGTTCGGTGATGGAGAGCATCAAGGGCCACGGGATTATGGGCAACGCCGAGTGGGCTGGTGTGTCTCTGAAGGATATCTTGGAACAGGCCGGAGTTAAAGACTCCGCCGTGGAAGTGATGTTTGAAGGCGCCGACCACGGCCCTGATGAGGTGGTGGGAGACCCCGCCGAGGTCACCTACGAACGCAGTCTGCCGTTGACAAAGGCGCTGCATCCCGACACTCTTTTGGCCTACGAAATGAACAAGGAGCCTTTGCCCACGGCCCATGGGTACCCATTACGGCTCTTGGTTTCCGGCTGGTACGGCATGAACTCGGTCAAGTGGTTGGTCGGCATCCACGTGTTGAATCACGAGTTCAAAGGCTTTTACATGACCGAAAGGTACATGACTCAGAACGAGCCCGGCTCGCCGGATCCCTACACCTACTACACCAAGATGAAGGTGAAATCCATTATCACCGGGCCAGTCCCCGGCGAGGTCATCCCCGCTGGTGGCTACACACTTTCGGGCGCCGCCTGGTCTGGCGAACGAGAGGTGGTTAAGGTGGAAATAAGTACGGACAGCGGCTCCAACTGGAGCCCGGTGGACACCCTGGATCCCCGGGAAGGTTATTCCTGGTGCCGCTGGGAACACCGTTGGCAGCCCCCTTCTCCAGGACATTACACGCTGATGTGCCGGGCCACTAACGACCTGGGCGACACCCAACCCATGGAATTCCCAAACAAGTGGGACGGCCGGGGCTATGGCAACAACATGGTGTTCCCTGTTGAAGTGGAGGTGCGTTACTGACCCAATTCCGACGGGATCCCATCCTCAAAACCTTCTTCGTTGTGATCGTCCTCACACTGGCCTTGCGGGTCTTTCCCGGCGTCTGGGCAGTATATCGGAGAACATGGAGGATCAATCGTTTACTTTCCCCCTATCGGGCACCAGACTGGCCCTATACGGCCAGTCTGCCTAGAAGGGGCAGCGCCGCCCGCCGTTGGTCCATATTGGCAACAGTTCCGGCGGTGCTGGGATAGCTGGTGGGGCAAGGCGTTATCGAAAACGTGTCCGCTCCACTGACCCGGATACTATATAGGCCCTGAACTCGACCACCGAGGCGGCAGAAATGACAGAACTGATTGACCTAACCCTAACTCTGGGCAGTGAACGAGTCAGCGACGTGCCAGGACTTGTGGGAGCGGAGACCACAGCCATCATGACTCACGCGACCCACGCCCGCTCCAACCAGAAGCTATGCATGGCCACCCACATCGGCACTCACGTCGACGCCCCATACCATTTCGTGGACGGGGCTCCCACCGTTGATGAAATGCCCCTTGAAAAGTACATGGGACCGGCTCTGTTGTTGGATCTGCGGCCAGTGGCCCGTGGCCTGACACCTCTCCAGGTATCGGACCTAGAAGGAGCTGGTGCCAGCTCCGAAGCGCTCAATGGGAAAATCGTCGTGCTATTCACCGGCTGGGCCGAAGCGGAGTCCGGCGGGCCCCGCTTCTACGGTCACGGCCCCTACCTCAGCAACGAAGGTGCAGGCTACCTGGCCTATGCCGGAGTCAACGCGGTGGCGGTGGACTTCCCGATTGACAAACACCCCTCCACTCCCCAGTCCACGATCAGAGACTTTCCGGTACACCGCCTGCTATTGGGACAGAACATCCCCCTCATCGAAAACTTGATCAACCTTGACCAGCTGATCGGCCGCGAGTTTGAACTCTGGGCCCTCCCGCTGAAGCTGAAAGGCGGCGCCGGCACCGCCACCAGGGCCGTCGCCCGCATCGCCTGACAGTTTCCGCAACTGCGATGTCCCCCACCAATACTCCTATACTGTTGGCAACTGGCAACCGGGACAAACAAGACGCTCTCCGCCAGCTTTTACATGGACTCCCATTGGCCCCGGCCACCCCTGACAAGGTGGGAGTGGTGGCGGTCCCCGAAGAGTCCGGCGACACTCATGAAGAGATCGCGAGGCAGAAAGCCGCGGAATGGTCACGGGCAGCGTCGATGCTAGCCATATCGTCCGACGGCGGGTTGGTTATTCCGGCCTTAGGGGAGATGTGGGAAAGCCGTAACACCCGCCGCTTCGCCGGACCTGCCGCTGATAACCACCAGCGAAGGGAGCGGCTCCTGCAATTGATGGCGCCCCACAGCGGCGAAGACCGGCGCGCGTCCTGGGTCGAAGCGGTGGCCATCGCCCGCAAGGGCCGCGTTTTGGCGTCGTGGCATGTAGCAGGCGCCACAGGGGTCATAACTGAATCTGCAAGTGCAGAATCAACCGTCCCAGAGTTCTGGGCATTTACGGTCTGGTATTTCTCGGAATTCGCCAAAACCTACGACCGGCTAACACACACCCAGCGGGACTCCCTAGACGACCACTGGATCCACTTGAGCCGGTTGGTGCGTCGGTATTTTCTTTCCTTCTTCGTCGCTCCCCAGAACTGAGCCGACCCCAACGCTGTGGTGTGCCTGTTGCACTTGGGATACAATGTTGGCCCCGACCCCACCTAATGGAGTACCTCACTTGACTACCACTCGTACGAACCCCTCCTCCGAATTTTCCCCGGACGAGAGCCCACCGCTTAGGGCTCCGGAAACTATCGAAGGCGTCCAGGAGCTACTTCGGGCCCAAGACTATATCCCCGATCGTGCCTTAGCGGTACCCATTTTCCTAGCCTTGAAACTGCAACGTCCGCTCTTTTTGGAGGGCGAGGCAGGGGTCGGTAAGACCGAAATCGCCCGGGCATTGGCACAAGGGCTGGGCACGGACTTGATCCGTCTCCAATGCTACGAAGGATTGGACATCAACCACGCAGTCTATGAATGGAACCACCCCAGCCAGTTGTTGGAAATCCGTCTCATGGAAGCAGCAGGCAACGTGGACCGAGATGCGGCTGCGGCCGACCTATTCAGCGAACAGTTTTTGATCAAGCGGCCGTTGCTACAGGCCATCGACCAGAGCAACGAACGCTCTCCGGTACTGCTGATTGATGAGTTGGATCGCGCCGACGAAGAGTTCGAGGGCTTTCTGTTAGAGCTGCTGGCCGACTTCCAAATCACAATCCCCGAGCTCGGCACCTTCAGCGCCGTGCACCCGCCCATTGTAGTCATCACCTCCAACCGCACACGGGAAGTCCATGACGCTTTGAAACGCCGCTGCCTGTACTACTGGATTGAATACCCCGACTTCCAAAAAGAGTTGCAGAT
>CAZYBD010000163.1:0-2271 GCA_964645515.1 uncultured Dehalococcoidia bacterium
TCAACGCCATCTGTCCCGGTGCAACTTTGACCACCATGGGAGCGGATAACATGGCGGAACGGGCCCAAAGCTCAGAACAAACTATAGAACAACTGGAGCAGGCCCGAGACGCCAAGATCCCTATTGGACGGCCCAACGACCCGGAAGACATCGCGGCAATGGCTTTATTCTTGGCCGGTCCTAGCGCCCGCAACATCACTGGCCAGGCCTTCAATGTGGACGGTGGTCTGATTATGCACTAGCCAAGCAAGACTGGATAACCATTAAAAAATTATCAGCCTATGTTAAATTGTGGGATTCTGATCCCCTGATGGCCTGATATATCCGGCCTCCGCCCCTACTGGCCATCGAGTGCTTCTAGCGAACCTCATCCGGCTATGGGATAATGTTACGGTGGAGAACAACCTGAGTCGACCTGAACTCCCGGGTCTGGCAGGCAGCTTCGGATGGAACTCAACGTAAGACTCTTTGCCCTCTACAGGGAGCGGGCAGGACATAGGGCGTTTACCGTGGATCTGCCGGAGGGTGCCACGGTGGCTGACCTGACCGATGAGGTCCGGCGTTTGTTCCCCGGATTGGCGCCTGCCGAGGTCCAGATTGTGGTAGCCGTTAACGCCGATTATGCTGACGCTGGGTTGGTGCTCCATGTAGGTGACGACATTTGTCTTATACCGCCGGTAAGCGGAGGGTAGCCGTATGATTGAACTGACCGATAAGGAGTTGGACCCCGATAGATTCACTTTGGCTGTACGCCGCAACACCAACGGAGCGGTGGTGACTTTCTTGGGAACCACGAGGGATAACTTCGAGGGCAAGCGGGTGGTGACTCTGGAATACGAGGCTTTCGACGAGATGGCCCTGAAGAAGTTGGAAGAGGTATGCCAGGAGTTGGCGGTCGAGTTCGGACTAGACGATATCGCCATCGGGCACCGGACGGGCACAGTCGCCATCGGTGAAATCAGTCTGGTGGTAGCAGTGGGTTCGCCTCACCGTAAAGACGGATTTTACGCCTGTCACAAAGCGGTGGATCGTATCAAAGAAGTGGTACCCATCTGGAAGAAAGAGGTATACGAAAACGGTTCCCGGTGGGTCGCTTGTGAAGATCACGAATTCTCACCGGAAGAAACCGCGGCCATTGAGACCCATAGTCACTGACGGTTGACCTGGCGCTTCAAATGTTAGGATGAGGTAGGGGAGGGTGGAAAACCCACCCCTACCTATTTCGCGTTTGACCACTGTACTTCGTTAGTCCCTCTGCTTGGCCGACGAACGATCTGCCTTGTTGCTCGCTTTGGAAGTCCCGCCGGCTCCCAACGCCGCTCGTACTGCTTCCCGTAACGTCTTGGCCTTAGTCACCCTCATCCCGCCGGGCACTTCTAGACCGTCCGTGCAGGCTTCAGGTAGGATGCATCTATCCAGGCCCAGTCTGGCCGCTTCGGTCAGTCTCCGCTGTGCCTGAGGTACCCTCCTTAATTCGCCGCTGAGTCCTACCTCGCCGAAGGCAACAAGCCCTGCGTCCAAGGCGGTGTTTTGCAGACTGGAAGCTAGGGCCAGTACGATACCTAGATCCGCCGCCGGTTCCGATATTCGGAAGCCGCCCGCCACGCTGGCAATGATGTCTTGGCCGGACAGTTCAAGACCCGCCCGGCGTGAGGCGACGGCGGTCAACATCAGCGTGCGGTTGTAGTCTACGCCGTTGGCGACTCGACGAGGGGCTGGAAGCTGGGAAAACGACGTAAGGGCCTGCACCTCCAACATCAGGGCACGGCTTCCCTCCAAGACCGGCACCAGGGCGGCCCCTACTGATTCTTGGGAGCGTTGGGACATCATGGCGTGAGAGGGGTCAGGCACGTCTTCCATGCCCTGTTCCGTCATTTCAAACACTCCAACCTCGGTGGTAGAGCCGAACCGGTTCTTGCCAGCACGTAGGATCCGGTAGTTGCCCATATCTTGGGTTTCCAGGTACAGGACTACATCTACCATGTGCTCCAACACTCGAGGTCCAGCCAACGATCCGTCCTTGGTCATATGACCGGAAATGAAGACCGGAACCCCAGTGGCTTTGGACCATCTCAATATTCGCAGACCGGATTCTCGCACCTGCGCCACGCTGCCGGGACCCGAAGGCTCGCCTTCGCAATACAGAGTCTGAATGGAGTCGATAATCACGAAGGCAGGTTGGGCTTCGTCGAGGTGTTCAAAGACCACATCCAAATCGGTCTCCGGCAAGAGCAGCACGCCCTGCCCGGAGAACCCCAACCGTTGGGAGCG
>CAZYBD010000164.1:0-7249 GCA_964645515.1 uncultured Dehalococcoidia bacterium
CAACCTTGGACTTCTGCGGAGCAGTCGTTTGGCTGTTGCAACGGTTTTGCTTTATTGGGTCCTTCTCGGCAGGCATAGAGTAAACGATTGAGGCTTTGGTCATTGCTTTATTATTTCATTTACGTTTCGGAAACATATACGTAACAACCGCGAAACTCGTCTGAAATATCCAATAAATAGACTATGTCGTTAAAACGTGCGGACTCCGCAAGCAATTTTATGGGCGCTTCAAAGACACAATTAGTGGGTAAGGGGTAAAATTGAACCTGGTTATACAACAGAGGACGAGGATTTATGAGTTACAAAGCTGAGTACATTTGGGTTGACGGGCAGAAGCCAACTGCCAAACTTCGGTCCAAGGGCAAAGTTGTTCCAGATGGTGAAACGCCGCCGGTTTGGGGATTTGACGGCTCAAGCACCAATCAAGCTCCTGGCGAGAACTCAGACTGTGTTTTGAATCCGGTTTTCGTATGCCCTGATCCCATACGCGGTGAGAATAATAAATTGGTCATGTGTGAGGTCCTTCTGACCGACATGACACCCCACGACTCCAACACCAGGGCGGCTTGCGCCACGTCAGCAGAGAAATACTCCGATCTTGACATGTGGTTCGGGATTGAGCAGGAATACACTTATTTTGACGGTATCAAACCACTTGGTTGGCCGGACTATGGTTTCCCGGCTCCCCAGGGTGGATATTACTGCGGTGTGGGGTTTGACGAAGTGTTTGGACGCCCTATTGTGGAAGATCACCTAAACGCTTGTCTCTATGCTGGATTAGCTATTTCGGGAATCAACGGCGAAGTAATGCCGGGTCAGTGGGAGTTTCAGATCGGTCCGATAACAGCGCCATCGGTTGCTGACCAACTCTGGGTCGCCCGGTGGTTGCTATATCGCATTGGGGAACAACATAAGGTCAGCGCTACATTGGATCCTAAGCCTGTCAGGGGAGATTGGAACGGTGCTGGTGCCCATACCAACTTCTCCACGCTCCATATGAGAAACGACTATGATGCTTGTGTCGCCGCGGCAGAAGCTTTGGGGACTAAAGCCGACCTACACATCGCGAACTATGGGGACAGAATCGAGGAACGTTTGACTGGCCAGCACGAGACCTGTTCCTATCGGGAGTTCAGGTACGGAGTGTCCGACCGAGGTGCTTCGGTAAGGATTCCTTGGCAGGTGGCAAGGGACCAGAAAGGATACATAGAAGACCGCCGGCCCAACGCCAACGCCGACCCGTACGTCGTTACGAGGCTGATATTGGATACGGTCTGTGGTGCGGCTACCGGAAGTTAACAGGTACAGCCCGCTTGGGTGCCAGGATTGGTAGATCATTAAAAGGCCCCGCTCTCATAAAAGGAGCGGGGCCTTTTGATTTGGAACGAGACTTTTCCAAGGACCTGTATCAACAATGCTGGAAGTCTCCTATCACCGTATCTGCCTTTTCAGAAACGTGTATCAGTGCCCGGTGCCTCGAGAGTTTCAAGCCTCTGCACGGGCGAGCTAAATAGCTATTCTCGGTGCTGACACCTGGCAGATCGCGCATGATAAAGGTATCTGTAATAACAATTGGCTATTTTCATAAAACTTGAAAAGTCGCCTACGCAGTGGCCAAGCCTGGACCGAAATCTGGAATGCATCGGAGCGGTAAATGTCTCGCGAACGTCGCCTTGTTCCGTTGAAATGGAGGTGAGGGGACTGGCTCGGCGAGTCCGTCAGGTGCCGACGACTTCAACGGCTACCCCAATGATAGTCTTTATGAGATGAGTGGTGGGCTGGTTGTGCTTATTCCACGGGAGTGGCAGTGGTATCGACGTCCGACTCTCGGACTTGCAAACCATGTTCAAGCCCCGGGATACTTCCTGATTCCCCCGCTGACCAGATCTGTCCGTGGGTATATCAGTAGATTGGTTCCAACGTCACCGAGTAAGACGCCGGTTCGCGAGTGCGTGGCGCCAGAGGTTGAACAGCTAATATCACCCTGTCGAATTCCTGGGGACGCTCGATCGTGATCTGGCCGGAGTTGCGACTATCCAGTTCCACCTGGAGCACTGCGTTTCTGTCTCCGGATTGGATGAGCTGAACGATATAGTCCTGGGGGACACGGTTGTCTATGTAAATGAACCCGCTGGATGCCCACTCGTGAGCGTCTGCCGGGGCCCCTTCCACATCCAAACGCAGGTCCCTGACGCAAAGCCCCGGACCGTTGACGGCGTCGTCCGTGATGTACTGAAAGCGCAGCCAGACCTCATCCCCCAGGTACTCTCCAAGGTCCACCGACTCTTGGAGCCAGCCTGAGCTTTTTCCAGTGTAGCCGGGGCCGTAGGCATTGCCAATGGGGTTGGCGGAAAAAGTATGCGAACCCGCGATTATGCTCCAGGTGAGGCTGCCATCGGTGGAGACTTCCAGGTATGCATAGTCCCAGCTCTCCTCCAAATCGAACCAGACCTGGTAATTGATTGTTGCCGCAGTCGCAATTGTGAGATCCACCTGCCGGAACAAAGTAGAGTCGATGGAATCGCCCGAGTTACTCCACCAGCAACCTCCGGACCCCACATCCACCGGCAGCAGTGTCGCTTCTGTTGGCCCCCGGAACGATACTCTGACGGGACCGTCTAGAGAGCGCAGTTCCACGTACTCAGTGGCGTATTGAGGGATCTCAGACTCGAACTCGTCTCCCGGATTGAGGTCTTCGAACCTCGATATCTGGACATCTATACCGGCGTAGCCGTAAATACCTTGCTCTTCGTCTAGGACGTTGGCCACCGCCCAATCGCGAAAAACGTCTTTGAAACCGACGGCGAAGCCGTTGTTCCGCAGGAAGGCGTCTATCCCGGCGATGCCATCGGCGGGTTCCCGTAGCAATGCCCGGAGGTCTTCACGGCCGCCGTAATGCTCGGTCAGATAGTGCATGAATAACGAGGCCGAGCCGTAGGCCCCCGTCGATGCAAGCGAAGAAAGGGGCCAGTTGGTTAAAGATGTGGGGCCTGAGTGCAGGAAGCGGCGGATGCTGCCCGATTCCAAACCCGATATGGCGACCGCGAGTTCGGCCAAGCCTTCGTTCACCCACGACTCTTCTGATTTATCCGCATTCCAGTGAATAGCGTGCTGTAATTCGTGAGCCAACACTTGAATGTAGGTCCGGCTTGAAACCGGAATTGCAGCTGTATTGAGGTAAATTACCTCCCTCTGGTTGCTGTTAGGTTTGATCGACACGGGGTATTCGTCCCCGGAGCTAAAATACCCGCCAACGCCTTTGAGGTCCGCGTTCAGGATGTTGAGGTGAGGGTCATTGTCCACGCCAGGGATCCATTCGGTCCCAAACACGCCGCTGACCCGAGGGTAAACGGTATTTTCGAACTCGACAGCGGCTTGTTCTAGGTCAGTCTGGCTCACGTTCTGCCCTTCTTCCACGTACCAATAGGCGTGGGGAGTCACCAATCTCAGCTCAAATACGCTTTGGTACTTCTCCATCCCAATTACGTCCACCAGCCAGAACGTGTCCAGCCGGCCTTGTTGGTACGTAACCGGCTTTACGTTGACCACTGGGTTGATTGGTTCGACGATCGGTATGAGAGCGGCCGCTATCTCGTAAAGGTTGCGCTCTGGTGGGTCGGGAAAAGATATTGCTGGGACCGACCTCCAGCGAGGAGTACTTGGAGACCGGGAAGTGCCGGCTGCCGTGGCAGTCGAATGGATCTCGGTCTGGGCCGACGTTCCGAAGGGAGCGAAGGCGGAGGGAGCGGGTGTGGGACCTGTAACATCGGCCCCGCAGGCCGCGAGCAAAAACAAAGCCACCGTCCCCGTTAGCCAAAGAGGGTAGAGATGGAACGAACGGTCAATTATAGCGGCCCATCGCAACGTCGATATTTTCTTTCAGCAGGCAGGTGGCAGCTTCGACTGCACGCTCTACCGCATCATCGATTATTTTCTTCTGGTCTTTGGAGAAGCCGCCCAACACGTGGGAAATGGCCCCGTCGACTTGTGGAGCACCGATGCCGATCCTCAAGCGTGGAAATGCGATAGTTCCTACGATGTCTATGATGGAACGGATTCCATTGTGGCCTGCGTGGGTGCCCTCCGGGCGGAGGCGCAATTTGCCCAGCGGCAGCGCCATTTCGTCGTAGATAACCAGAAGGTCGGAAGGCAGGGCGCTAAACCGGCTCAACAGATATTTGACACCCTCTCCGCTATTGTTCATAAATGTACGGGGTTTGGCCAGTACCACGTCCCGTCCCAAGTATGTGCCCTTGCCCACAACTGCCTTGGATCGTCTTTCACTCAGCTTTATGCCCCATTTTTCGGAAATCACATCAACAACGCTGAACCCCACATTGTGGCGGCTGCCCTGATAGCGGAGCCCAGGATTGCCCAGGCCTACGACAACGAGCATGTTCAGTCCCACGTGCTTGGGATCGACGACAGCATTTTTGGTTCCAGAGTGTTGAATAAGGCGGTCAATTCTCTGCCCTGAATGATCTGCAAGACTTGTTGGAACTGGTATCTGGTTTCGCAATTGAGAACTTTCCCATCCAACTGTCCGCTACGGGAGAATTCAACAACTCTAGGAACGTGGCTTCGTCCAATATCGGGATCTCCAACCGTTCGGCCGCGGCCACTTTGGAGCCAGGAGAGGCCCCGACGACGACGTAGCTGGTGTTCTTGGTGACCGAGGAAGTAACTTTCCCGCCCAGATCCTTTATCCGCGACTCCGCCTCATTGCGTGACTGGGACGATAGGGTGCCCGTGACCACGAAGGTCATACCGCGGAGAGGCGTCTCGCCGTTATCGGCCATGGGCCTGGCTTCTTGCAGAAGTACCACGCCGGATTTCAGCAGCTTGGAGACTACTTCCTGGTTGGCGGGTACCTGGAAGTAGGCGACGATGCTGGCCGCGATTTTGGGTCCGATTCCGGGGATCTCTGTGAGGTCTTCTCGAGACGCTCTGGATATGTCATGGATGTCATTGTAGTTCTGGGTCAACAGTTCTGACACCTCTGTTCCCACGTGGAGAATTCCCAAGGCGTAGAGAAGCCGCGCTAGGGGTCGGGACTTGCTGGAGTCGATGTTGTCCATGATCTTGGTCGCCAGCTTGTCGCCCATGCGATCCAGTTCCAAGAGTTGCTCTTTCTTTAAGTAATACAGGTCTGAGACATCGGAAACCAGGTTCTGCTCGATCAGAATTCGACACCACTGTTCGCCTAGTCCGTCAATGTTGGCCGCCCCCTTGCTCACGAAGTGTTTTAGCAACTCGAAGAATTGCACGGGGCAAGAAGAGTTGGGGCACCGGTGTATGGCGTCGTCCTCGTACTTCACCACCGTAGTGCCACATACGGGGCAGAGATCCGGCATCTTGAAGACCTTTTCTTCTCCGGTACGACTAGAGAGCACCGGCCCAACGACCTGGGGAATCACGTCGCCGGCGCGCTCCACCACGACACAGTCACCGATCCGGATGTCCTTTCTGCGAATATCCTCCTCGTTGTGCAGTGAGGCGTGTTGCACCGTGGCTCCGCTTACAATAACAGGCTCGAGGACGGCATATGGGTTCAGGCTCCCCGTGCGACCAACATTGATCCCGATGTCCACCAGGCGAGTTGTCGCCTGCTCCGCCGGGAATTTGTAGGCAATGGCCCATCGAGGCTCCCTGCCAACGACGCCTAGGGAGTTTTGCAGTTCTATAGGAGCAACTTTCACCACTACTCCGTCGGCTTCGTAGGGCAGATCGTGGCGTTTGTCCAAGCACGATTGATAAAAGTCGTACACTTCGTCCAGACTGCGGCAGAGTTTGTTGTTGGGGTTGATCCGAAAGCCTAGATCCTGGAGCCATTGGAGAGCGTCCCAGTGGGTCTTCGGAGTTTCTACTCCTTCGGTGGCTCCCAGTGAATAGACCCAAATCTCCATGTTCCTAACGGCGGTGACTTTGGGGTCCAACTGCCGGATGCTGCCTGCACCGGTGTTTCGCGGGTTGGCGTACAGTGGCTCGCCGCGCTCTGCCCGCTCTTCATTTAGCCGACGGAACTCGGCCACCGGCAAGTAGACTTCCCCCCGCACTTCCAGGTAGGGTGGCTTTTCGTTTAACAACGAAATGGGAATTGTCCGGACGGTGCGCAGATTCCTGGTCACATCTTCGCCCACCGCTCCGTCGCCCCGTGTGGCGCCTTGCACGAACACGCCCTCCTCGTAGGACAGGTTGACCGCCAGCCCATCTATTTTCAGTTCGCAAACCAAATCGAAGTCGGCCCCGTCCACTAGGCTCTTCGTCCGACGGTACCATTGTTCCAGGTCTTCCGGATTGAAGGCGTTGGCTAGACTGAGCATGGGCAGCCGGTGCTGCACCTGAGAGAAAGCGGCGGAGGGCGCCGCCCCGGTCCGTTGGGTAGGCGAGTCAAAGGCCAGCAGTTCAGGGTACTGCTCTTCCAATTCTCGCAACTCACGAATCAACAGGTCGTAGTCGCCGTCTGTAATCACCGGGTCGTCTAACACGTAATACCGGTGATTGTGGTAATTGAGTTCCTTTCTAAGTTCGTCGGCGCGGCTGGTGGCGCTGGGTTCGGCCATCGCCCGGCTTCTCCTGGTGAGTCAAGGTGGAAGGGAACGACAAAATCGGTGTCCAGATTATAGTAGCAAGTATTCTCGGTTTGAAAGGCCGACATGCCAAAAGAAGAGGCCGCCGTCAACTTCGGCAGCCTCTTCTTTTGGCATGTCTCGAAACGGACCTGCTCAGTCCGAATCGGTTGGGTCCTTTAGACGCCTTAGGATCCAGGGTTCGATTCTCCGTCGAAACCAGGGTTCGAGCATATGGCCCATGGGGAACATATGTACCCAACGACGGTACGAAAGGGTGACGTCGCTGTCGGGGGCCAGCACCGAGGCATCGAATCCCACTGCGACGCGGTAGATCAGGGAATAGCCGAAGGTAGTTAGCCCGTTGCGTAGGTGGTCGCTGGCCACGTGTGCAAAATGAGCCACAGCGGCCGCTAGTAGTAGCGGGTGGTAAAACGCCAGTCCTAAGACTAAAAAGCCTACTATGGAGTATTCCCAACCGTGAAGTACAATGTGCAGTTTTCGGCGCTTGCCGCGCACATACCAGTTGTAAAAGTCGTAGAGGTGATCTACGTCCACTAGAACACCGACGCCCATGGCCACACCGCCGGCAGCCGGGGACCCGGTGGTGCCCCAAACGGCGGCTCCGACTCCGGCCGAGACAAGGCTATGACCTATAGGGCCCATCGTTCTGCTTGGGC
>CAZYBD010000165.1:0-12927 GCA_964645515.1 uncultured Dehalococcoidia bacterium
GACCTGGCTGTAGATTAAAGGCCAGGAGATACCTGGCTGATGAGTGACAAGGCTTTCCCGGTTCTACCTAGGTCCGGGAAAGCTTTATACGTTTCCGGTCGAGACTGGAATCAGGACATCCTTTGCCCCGTTACTTAGACAGCATCGTCCAATTCCACACCAGTGGTTCGACTTCGCAGACCTTGATGCCAGACGCTAAAAATGTGCAGGTGGTGTTTGCTTAACCCAGGACGAACATGGAACAGATCGACCAAACCAACAGGCAATAGACGGAACTAGGCAAGTGCTCCAAGCTAGATGCACCCCACCTTTTTTGTTAATATATTGGACGGCCTAAGGAACGAGGCTTCCGAACGCCCAACGGCTTTCCGCGCTGGTTTCCCCAAACCTAATGTTATCGGTCTCAATTGGAGGATATAACCACGCATGCTGGAGCATGATGTCCTGATAATCGGCGCTGGACTGGCTGGAATGCGGGCTGCCATAGCAGCTCGGGCCAGCGGGGCCAACGCGGCAATCATCAGCAAGGTCCATCCGGTGCGTAGCCACTCCAACGCGGCCCAAGGTGGCATCAACGCCGCTCTTACCGACCGTGGCGACGACTGGGAAGACCATGCCTACGACACTGTCAAAGGCAGTGACTTCTTAGGAGACCAAGACGCCATAGAGGTGATGTGCCGGTCGGCCGGCAAGGCTCTCATCGACATGGAACATATGGGGGTCACCTTCAACCGCGACGACGAAGGGTATTTGGGTACCCGCGCTTTCGGAGGCCAGCGGCGCGCCCGGACTTTCTTTGTGGGCGACTTCACAGGCCAGGCCCTGCTGCACGTAATGTTTGAGCAGCTCATAAAGTCGGGCGTACGCCGCTACGAAGAATGGTTTGTTACTTCGCTGATCATTAAAGACGGCCAGGTCTGTGGGGTAATGGCCCTTGAGATTCGCACGGGCCAAGTCTACGCTATCAGGGCCAAGACCGTGATTTTCTGTACCGGCGGCTTGGGTCGCGTCTTTGAACCCAGTACCAACGCCTTGATTGTTACCGGTGATGGTATTGCTCTAGCGTACAATGCTGGCGCTCAGCTCATGGACATGGAGATGGTCCAGTATCACCCCACTACTCTAGCGGGCAGTGGAGTGTTGATTTCAGAAGCGGCCAGAGGTGAGGGCGCCTACCTTTTGGACAAAAACGGCGACCGATTCATGGAAAAATACGCGCCAAACATGATGGAACTGGCTTCGCGCGACGTGGTATCCCGCTCCGAGCAGACGGAGATTAACGCCGGTAACGGGGTGAACGGCAATGTCTTGTTGGACTGCCGCCATCTGGGTGAATCCCTGATCATGGAAAAGCTGAGTCAGATACGAGAGATAGGTGTCGACCTAGCTGGGGTGGACATGATCAAAGAGCCCATTCCCATCCGCCCCGGCATGCACTACATGATGGGCGGAATTAAGACTGACGTTGACGGTTTGACCAACCTGCCCGGTGTATACGCTGCTGGGGAATGCGCCTGCGTCAGCGTTCACGGTGGCAATCGGTTGGGGGCCAACTCCTTGCTGGACACCATCGTCTTCGGCGAGCGCTCCGGGAACCACGCGGCCGAGGCTTCACAGAATACCCACTATGTTGAATTCGACGTATTGGGGGCGGTGAAAAAAGAAGAGCAACGGATCCAGGAGTTCCTCGACCGACCCAACAACGGTGACCGCATCGCCAGTATCCGATTGGGCATGGGCGAGTCCATGAACAGGAACCTGGCGGTGTACCGCAACCAGGAAGGCATGGAAGAGACTCTTGGAGACTTGAAGCAATTGAACGGGCGGTTCAATACGGTACCGGTGGACAACAAAGGCCGGATATTCAACACTGACCTGGTCTTCGGCCTGGAGTTAGGCTTCATGCTGGACTGCGCGGAGCCTATCGTAGTCAGTGCGCTGGACCGTAAGGACAGCAGGGGCGCTCAAGCCCGTACCGACTTTCCCAACCGCGACGACGAAAACTGGATGAAGCATTTGGTAGTGACCAAAGGAGAGACCGGGCCGGAGTTGTCCTACTCCCCGGTCAGCGTGACCAAGTGGACTCCAGAAGAGAGGAAGTACTAACCGATGGAAGTCACACTCAGGGTATTGCGACAGGACCCCGAGGTGGAGAAGCCGCTGCCGTTCTGGCAGGAATATCCGGTCACCATCGAAGACAATGCCACGGTCCTAGACGCATTGATCAAGATACGTGAAGAAAACGACGGCACCCTTAGCCTGCGTTGTTCCTGCCGCAGTTCGATCTGTGGCTCTTGCGCCATGCGGATCAACGGGCACGCTGCGCTGGCCTGTAAGACCCAGGCGGTCAACGTCATGGATGATAACCAGACAATTACGGTAGAACCAGCGGGGAACATGCCGGTTGTTAAAGACCTGGTCGTCAATTTTGATCTTTTCTGGGACAAAATTATGGAGGTAGAGCCTTATCTCCAACCCCAAGGACCGGAACCGGAACAGGAATATGTGGCGTCCAACGAGTCCATGTTGCACCTATCTGGCGTGACCTCGTGCATAATGTGCGGGGCTTGTGTCTCAGACTGCACCGTATTAGAGGTAGATTCTTCCTTCCTGGGTCCGGCCGCTCTCGCAAAGGCCTACCGGTTCACCGCCGACCCTCGGGACGGGGATGAAAACGGCCTGTCTCAGGAACGTTTAGAGCAGCTTAACCAGCCCTCTGGCATGTGGGACTGCACCCGCTGCCTGGAGTGTGTACAGGCTTGTCCCAAAGGCGTGGCTCCTATGGATCGGATCATGGCATTGAGAGACCAGGCGATATCGGCGGGTCTCCACCATACCAATGGTGCCCGACACACCGAGGCGTTTAGTGATTCGGTGGAACACAGCGGCTGGCTGGACGAGTTGCAGTTGGTGCCCAAGTCGTTGGGCTTGACCAATGTGTCGGCTTTGGTTGGCTACGCTCCCGTGGCGATTCAAGCCTTGACCCACGGTAAGATGCCGCCAATCATCCATAAGAAGATAAAAGACGCAGAGAACGTCGGTAAAATTTTCCAAAAAGTCGAAGAGCCTGAGCGTTAGTTCTTAGTCCCTGCTTCCTTTGAGGCGAAGTCCACTTGAAACCCTCTTCCTTTGGGGGAGGGCGGAGTGTGGGGAGATAGCCCGACGGGGCCTCGCAGGACCCAGAATAATCCTTAAATTCGGAGGCCGGTGTTGAAGTACGCTTTTTTCCCTGGTTGTGTCTCCCGGGGCGGGTGCCCCGAGCTATACCCTGCGGCCAAATTGATTTGCGAGCGTCTTGGCATTGAGCTTCAAGAAATGCCTGCCGCCTCTTGCACTGGTGCCGGTGTCCTGCAAGAAAAGAACCAGTTATTGGGCGACACGTTAAACGCCCGGACTTTCTCCATGGCCGAAGCTTTGGACCTGCCAATCATGACGATTTGCAGCACCTGCCAAGGAGTGATGAGTCAGGCCAACCACCGGCTAAAGAACGAGGAGTACCGTGCCCAAGTGAACTCCTATCTGGCCGATGAGGGTCTCGAATACAGGGGCAATGCACGGCCCAAGCACCTGCTCTGGGTGCTTGTTGAGGACTACGGATTGGATAAGCTGACTCCACTGATCACCCGCCCGTTGGCCGGGGTGCGGCTGGCACCCTTCTACGGTTGCTACATCGTCCGTCCCACCGACGCCTTGGAGTTTGAGGAGAACTCCAAACGCCAGGACTCGTTGGAAACGTTGATAGAGACTTTGGGGGCGACCGTGGTAGATTTCTCTGGAAAGACCCGCTGCTGCGGTTTCCCCATTTTGACCATCAATGAGCGAAACTCGCTGGCCATGGTGGCCAACCATACCGGGGAGGCGAAGGATCTGGGGGCCGATGCCATGATCACGCCCTGTCCCCTTTGCCACCTGAACCTGGATAGCTTTCAGCCCAAAGCAGCGGCCCAAGCAGGGCGGACGATCAACCTGCCCATCCTTCACATGCCCCAAGCCATCGGCCTAGCCATGGGCATCAGCCCGCAGGAACTGGGCCTGCGCCGCCACATTGTACATACCAGGCCGCTGGTGACCAAGTTGACGGCTGCCGGGGCAGCAGCTACCTAATCGGACAAGTTACTAACTCGGCAGCTGCCCACTGGGACCATCCCATAGCCGACGCTGGGGTCATTGTCAGACCGTTAGATCATGTCGTGGTTTTAACTGGCGGCATAGCGGGTTGGATAGCCGGGTCTATTGTCCAAACAAGACCAGATCCGGATCGCACTCAATGTCCGCGTTATCCCTGATTTCTCGCGATCCATCGTCCGTGATTGCCAAGTCGGGCGCCAACCCCAGGAAACCGCCAGTTACTTCGCTTGGAGGAGGGCGGTTCCTGGCAATGAAGGCTGCTTCGAGAGAGAGTAGGGTGTCGAGTCTCGTTGCAGATCGGACCCGGTGTCGGAAGCGAGGCTCTGGTCTAGACTATCGGCACGGACATATTCTCCGGGGGTGATGCCGGTGTTCATGCCCACGCCGCCGTGATTAGCGCCAAGCTGATTGCATTTAGCAGAATTTCCCTTTAACCGGCTCCAGTCGTTCCACGCTGGTCGGCAGGGACCAATGCGTCAACCGTAAACAATTTCTTGAGCTTACGCATACCATTACTGACGACCTGGAATTGACCATAGGCCAACCACTTGAGTGGTACAGGAAAAAGGAAGAAGGTGGTTCACCCTCGGATAGTCGGCACAACCTCTCTATACGCTTCTATTGTCTTTTCGACGTCTTCGTCGGTATGGACGGCCGAGGGGTAGTACTTTTGGCCGCCCTTGAGAATGCCCCGTTCCAGCAGACCGGCGTTTAACCGGGCCATCATCTGGCCGTCAGTTGGCAGCGTTTCGCGGTAGTTGGTCACCGGTTGGTCGGTGAAATAAAAATCAAAAATCGAATCTTCTCCGCAGCTCTGGACTGCCACGCCGTTTTCTCGACATATGTCTACCAGACCAGCGCGGACCGCGCTGCCGGCGCTGCGGATCTTCTGGTAAGCGCCTTCCTCGCGCAATACGGCCAGAGTTGAGAGGCCCGCCGCACAAGCCACTGAGTTGCCGTTCAAGGTGCCGATCTGATTGACATAACTATCGTCATCGGCGATTCCTCGGTCGTAGACCGACATGATGTCGGCACGTCCAGCCACCGCCGCCAGCGGGTAGCCGCCGCCCATGATCTTGCCCACCGAGCACAAATCCGGAGTCACTCCAAAGTACTCTTGAGCCCCACCGTAGGCCAATCGGAAGCTGGTGACCACCTCATCGAAGATCAGCGGTATTCGGTACCGGTTGGTTAGGTCTCTCAGACCTTGGAGGAATCCAGGTTTGGGAGATAGGATCCGCTGCACTGGCTCCACGATCACGGCCGCGATCTCGGCGTTGTGAGCCTGCATGATGGTCTCCGTAGTGGCCAAGTCGTTGAACGGGGCGATGAGCATCAGTTCCTGGATCACACTGGGAATACCGCTGTTGTTACTTTCCGCTTGGGGAAACTCTTCCCCGGCACTGGGAGTGACGCTCATCGAGGCGTAGTCGCTCGTGCCGTGGAAGCCGCCTTCAAACTTCAGTATTTTGTCCCGGCCGGTAAAGGCCCGAGCGGCTCTCATAGCCTGAAAACAGGCATCGGTGCCACTGGTGGTGAACCTCACTGTTTCTGCGCAGGGGATGGCCTCCACCAGCGCCTCGGCAAGCAACACCGCTTTGTCGTTGGTGGCAAAGAACGTACTGCCGTGCTCCACTGCCTTGATGACTTCCTCGACCACGGCAGGATGGGCGTGGCCCAATATCATAGGGCCGGATCCCATTAGCCAGTCTATGTATTGGTTACCGCTGACGTCCCATACTCGGGAACCCTTGCCCCGTGCGGCGATGAAGTCCCGGTCTGGTTGAAGTGGAAGGTTTCCGGTATTGCCGCCCGGGAAATACTTGGCGGCCTTTTCCAGAAGACGTTCTTCCAGAGGAGTGCGATTCGCCATTTGTTACCTCCGAAACGTGCTCATATCCCTTCAATCTCATATGAGCTTGATGCTACTGGACCGTACATCGATGCACTGTACCTAACATGTTGTGCGCCGGTTTCTTCGTCAGGAATAGGACAAAACGTGATGAAATTCACGGGCATCAAATCAACTGTAACAAATGGCTGACCTTACAGCGAAATCGCCTGCAGTTTAATTGTCGCCCGCGCCACCACCGTTCGCGGCAGTTCTCGTTAAATGAAATCATTCTGGATTGTTATGATACTAACCATTGCTCCTGGCTTCATTCATTACCGCCACCAACTCTTTTACGCTATCGGCGGACCTTTGCAGCGCGTCTTTTTCCTCTTTGGTCAGGTTGATCTCTAGCACATGTTCCATGCCGCTGGCGCCGATTTTCACCGGAACGCCGACACATAGGCCGTTGATTCCGTATTCGCCTTCCAGGTAGGCACAGCAGGGAAGAATGCGTTTTTTGTCCAGTAGTACCGCTTCCACCATCTGGGTGATTGCGGCTGACGGTGCATAGTAGGCACTGCCTTCTTTTAGCAACGCGACAATCTCACCGCCGCCTTGGCGGGCCCGCTGTACTAATTGCTGAACCCTCTCATCGGCCATGAGTTCGCTAATTGGTATACCGCCGGCAGTTGTGAACCGCACCAAGGGCACCATGTCGTCGCCATGACCGCCTAGCACATACGCTTGGACGTCTTCCACCGAAACATCGAGTTCCTGTGCGATGAAAGTCCGGAAGCGGGCTGTGTCCAGGACTCCGGCCATGCCGAAGACCCGATTTCGTGGGAATCCGCTGCTCTCTAGAACGTTCTGCACCATGGCGTCCAAGGGGTTGGTTACTGGGATGATGATGCAATTAGGGGAATATTTCACCACTTCCGCAGTAACCGCGGAGGTGATGCGCATATTGGTCAGCAAGAGGTCGTCTCTGCTCATGCCGGGGCGCCGGGCGATCCCGGCGGTGATTACCACCACGTCTGAGTCGGCCGTCTCCTCGTACCCGTTGCTCCCAGTTATCCCGGCGTCGGTGCCCATGACTGGCCCCGACTCCAACATATCCAAAGCTTTGCCTTGGGGTAGGTCTTCCACCACATCTACTAACACCACGTCTGCGTAGCCGAATTGGTGGATGCGCTGGGCTGTGGTAGCTCCTACATTACCAGCACCTACCACCGTTACTTTGCTTCTCATCTGGTTATGACTCCTCCAATCGAAAAAATTGTCCCACATAGTCAAAACTTCCCCACTCCTGTGGTGGGGAGAATTTCAACGAATTACCATGATCGTTGTGTCGTGGGTAGGTAAAGGAACCGAAGATATCCCAGACTTAATGCCAACTTGGGCCACGTGCGTTCTGTGGGTACAGATCGCTGCCTTAGGCTCCATACGGGAAATCGGCGCAATTATACAACTGAAGCTGGGCTGGCGGTACCCCCCGCCCCTGGCGAAAGTTTGAGGTGACCCTGTAGTTGGCACGTCTGTACCAACAGTGGTGGTAGTTTTGCAGCTCTTCCGGCACCGCCAATGAACCTACAGTTCATGTCAGATGGTAGATAGAATTCGTAGGGAAATAGGAAGCGGAGGCTGTTGTATGAAGATCGCCAGACCGGTAATGGAAAACGAATAAACGACCCAATTTCGAGAGGGAAATAGGGCTGTGGGTTTGCAGTGGGCACTCAAAATTTGATCTCTGGTAGCAATAACCTTAGGCCTGGCTGTGAACCTATTCTCTCCTCGGCTGCTAGCCTGGGTGTACGGGCTAGCCTCGCGGTGCTGACCGACGCCTACTACATCCAGACGATAAGTCCAATTGTCAAAACCCAGTTCAATATCTTATGGACTGGGCTAAGGAGCTTCGCTGCTCCGGCCTTGGTTCGGATTGCCCAAAGTCGGGTTGTTTGGATACTCCAGAACTGCCGGAATGGCACAGACTTAAGGAAAGTCACGTCGTGGCCGATGGTCCACAGGAGATATTCCGTACGACTCGGCCGTGGCGGAGACGCGGCCAGGTAGGCAGCCCCGCGTTAGCTCCTTCGTGCGCGGATCGAGTATCATAGCCGTTGAAATTTCCTGAAGCTTACGGGGACCCGGTTGATAGGCTTAAAACTCTGGCTGCCGCTTTTAAAACCGTTGAGGTTTCGGAAGACACTTATCTCCGTTTTGGTGTTGCTGGTGTTGCTGTATGGACTGATATCCTTCCTGATCGCTCGCGGGGTGACCAGCACAGACCAAAACCCGCAAGAAGACCACCCTTCCAACTACGGCCTCGTGTTCGAGGAGGTGGAATTCCACTCTAGGGACGGGGAAGAGTCCCTCAGTGGCTGGTATCTGCCCGGAGATAGAGGGGTTTCCCACCTGATATTTGTTCACGGTAACGGCAGTGTCCGCTCAGGAGACAATGCCGTTGCTATCGCTTCCAGAATGGTAGAGGAGCAGTACAACGTGCTGCTGTTCGACTTGCGTGGCCGTGGCTCCTCGACGGGCAGCCAGGCGTCTGGCGGCTTTTTCGAGCGCCAAGATGTGCTCGGAGCGTTCGATTACCTGGTTGAAAAGCGAGGTGCGTCCCCCGGCCGCATCGGTCTGTTGGGGTTCTCTCTGGGCGCCGCTACTTCGATAATGGCGGCGGCCTTGGAGCCGGGGTTCGCGGCTGTAGTTGCCGACAGCCCGTTCGCCGACGCGGCGGATATGGTCACCGAAGAAGCTGCTCGGAAATCGCCGGTACCCTCTTGGCTGGCGCCGATCTTTGTGCCTACTTCGAAGTTGATAGCCGACGCGATATACGGAATAAGCATCGGAGAGTTGGTCCCGGAGCGGGACGTGGCCGTATTAGACTACCCGGTCTTGGTCATTCACGGTGAAAAAGACGAGCGTGTCCCCATAGAGCAGGGAGAGCGGGTAGTGGCGGCTGGCCCGCCGGGGACTTTTCTGTGGCGGGTGCCGGAAATCGCACACGTGGATGCGTTCACGACCCATCCCGAAGAATATACCGAACGGGTGTTGGAGTACCTGAACGGACTGCTCAACTAGGGTTCAACTGCGCAGCTAGCGCTTCACTGTGGGTGACTGGTAGCTGGCAGGCATAGTTTTCACATACGTATGCCGTGGGCTTGCCGTCGACCATGCCGCGGCCTTCCAGCAGAGGAATGGCAGTTACCTGTCCCCATTTCGTCAAGTCTGGGAGGCGCGATTTCTCCCCAACAGTGCCAACCACCACGCGGTTGGCCAGATAGCGCCCAAATACGATGCTCAAAAGTTGCCGCGTCTCTGGATCATCAGTCCGACCGATGATGGCGATCTCTTTGGGTGCCGATAGGTGGAAGTCCAGAGCAGCCAGCCATCGGCCAGTACCTGTGGGAGCGCGAGACATCAGTTCGCTCAGGGTGCGCAACTGGGTCGTTGCCTTCTTGGTGTAGTCCTCGTTGCCGGTGACCACTGCCACCCGCAACAAGAAATCGGAGGCAATCGATCCGCCGCAGGGTTGGGCATTGTCGAACACATCCCGGGGTCGCACCACCAATTCTTCGTGATTGCTGCCGGTGTCGTAGAACGCGCCGGCTTCCTCGTCCCAGAACAGGTCAATCATCTCATCGGCCAGAGATATGGCGGCGGCCAACCACTGGTTGTCGAAAGTGCTTTCGTATAGCGCCAGTAGGCCGTCGGCGACGGCCGAGTAGTCCTCAAGAAATCCGTGGAGCTTGGCCTGCCCGGCACGATAGGTCCGAAGCAACCTGCCGGCGGGCTTCATCTCGCTTAGAAGGAAGCTCGCATTTTTGATAGCCGCGTCAATGTAGTCTTGACGCTCCAAGGCGGCCCCGGCCTCTGCGAAGGCCCGAAGCATCAGGCCATTCCACGAAGCGAGTACCTTGTCGTCCAAGAGAGGGTGCACCCGTTGCTCCCGAACGACCCGTAGTGCAAGCTTACCCCGCTGGACGATACCGACCAGTCGGTTCAAGTCTATGCCATGTTCGTCCGAGTACGATGAAGCGTTCTGGGGAATGTTCAGAATATTCTTCCCCTCAAAATTGCCCCCAGGAGTGACTCCGAAAAAACCGTTGAATACTGGACCTTCTTCCCCTCCCAACACGGATTCGATCTCGTCGGGAGACCATACGAAGAACTTGCCCTCTTCCCCCTCGCTATCAGCGTCAGTGGCGGAGAAAAATCCGCCGTGCGGGCCGGTCATTTCTCGCAGGACATAGTCTAGTGTTTCCTCGGCGATGCGCCGGTACATTCCTCGGCCCGTGGTTTGGTGGGCGTTGAGGTACAACCTAGCTAGGAGAGCGTTGTCGTAAAGCATCTTTTCGAAGTGCGGGACCAGCCAATAGTTATCCGTGGAATAGCGGTGGAACCCGCCTGCAAGCTGGTCGTAAATGCCGCCTTGGGCCATCTTTTGCAGTGTCAGCTCCAGCATTTCCAACGCCCGGTCGCCTTGGCCGCGGGCGAACTGGCGTAGAAGTACCTCCAAGGTCATCGCTTGAGGGAACTTGGGCGCGTTGCCGATGCCCCCGTTCTGATCGTCGAAATTTGTGGCGAGGGCTGTGTAGGCGCGATTTAGGATGTCGTGGCTCAGAGAGGAGTCGCTTTTCGGCATATCGGCAGTGCGGCCCATTTGTTCGGCCAGTTGGCCGGTGACCCGGTCAACCTCAGTCCGGTTGTCCCGATAGGCGCTGGCGACCGACTCCAACAGCCGCGGGAAGCCGGGCATATTGTGTCGATCAACAGGCGGGAAGTAAGTGCCGCCGTAGAACGGCTTGCGCTCTGGGGTGAGGAAAACCGTCATCGGCCAACCGCCGGATCCGGTGAGCATCTGGACAGCCTCCATGTAGACTGCGTCTAGGTCCGGTCGTTCCTCGCGGTCCACCTTGATGTTGACGAAATTCTGGTTCATCAGCGCGGCGATACTTTCGTTTTCGAAGGACTCCCGTTCCATAACGTGGCACCAATGGCAGGCTGAATAGCCGATGCTGAGTAGAATCGGTTTGTTTTCCCGTTTCGCCCGCTCTAGCGCCTCTTCGCCCCAGGTATACCAGTCCACCGGATTGTTGGCGTGTTGCAGCAAGTAGGGGCTGGTCTCGTTAATCAGACGGTTGGGCATGTTTCTCCCTTTTGAGCTAGTAGCGGTCAGTTGTCAGCCGCCAGTTATTGTCGGTGAATTCTCCGGGTAATTCCAGATGTACGGCGCACCGGGCCTAGCAAATCATTGTCGTAAGGCCGGTGCCAATCCATCGACGATCACCGGGCCGTATCTTATAGCGGAAAGGTAAAGGCAGTCGGATATGGGTGCTGGTTGAGGACAGTCGGCCCAGTCGCCTGGATCAAAGTGGAATTGGTGCAGGTTGACAGGGTCAGATCTGTGGGCTTTGGATTCGGGCGATGGGGATTCGGCTCAGTATGCGCGCTTTCCTGGTAACCACCTATGCTGCCATCATCGACGGCGAACGAGCAGTGGACGACACCACAACCATTATTATTTCGACATCTACATCGAAGCCCAATCGTTATGTACGAAGTCTTGGGGAGTCGCGGTGGCAACACCGGCGCCCTGGAGATCTAGGTCTATGGGGAGGCAGTACAGTAGAATGGAACCTTCGATCCTGGTAGGTCTGTCAAGGCGCCTGGATTCCTGCCTGCACCGAAACTAGGGCGGCCTTGCGAAGTTTAATCGTTTGTCCATTTACTCTTGGAGGGCAACGTTAGGGGGAGTGTGCCCCTCGCTCTCACGTTGCCCGAGTTAGCCAGCATGGGCGACTTGGGAAGACTCTCCCCTTAAGAGTTCCGAGAATTCCGCCAGAGGCATAGCGCCAAGGTCTTCGCCGTCGCGCTGTCGCACAGCGATAGCTACAGCTTCCATTTCCCGGTCGCCCACTACCAGCATGTAAGGAATTTTCTGCAGCTGAGCAGTGCGGATTTTCTGGTTCATACGTTCGTTGCGGCTGTCGGTCTCCACTCGGAAGCCTTCGGACTCCAGGGTCGCCCGGACTGTTTCGGCGTACTCCTCGTGCCGGTCGGCGATGGGTATTACCACGGCCTGCACCGGGGCTAGCCAGACAGGGAAGCCGCCCCCGTAGTGCTCGATTAGCACCCCCAAGAACCGCTCCATGGACCCTAGAATGGCTCGGTGCACCATGTAGGGCTGCCTCCGGCCTCCCTCGTCGTCCTGATACGTCAGGTCGAAGCGTTGGGGAAGGTTGAAGTCGAACTGTACGGTCGTGCATTGCCACGCGCGGCCCAAGGCGTCGGTGATGTTGATGTCAATCTTGGGACCGTAGAACGCTCCACCGCCCTCGTCGACGGTGAACGGCAGGCCCCGCTGTTGCAGAGCGTGCTGTAACGAACTGGTAGCGTGTTCCCACATGTGCTCCTCTCCCACTGACTTTTCGGGCCGGGTGGAGAGAGCTATGGAGTAATCTTCGAATCCGCACGCCTCCAGTAGCTCGAAGGTCAAATCCAAGACACCCAGGATTTCGTCCTCAACCTGCTCCGGGCGACAGAAGATGTGGGCGTCGTCTTGCGTGAAGCCGCGGACCCGCAGGAGGCCGTGGAGCACTCCGCTGCGCTCGTAGCGATAAACTGTCCCTAGTTCAGCGAAGCGTAGCGGCAGCTCTCGGTAGCTGCGGAGGGCCGATCGGTAGATGGCGATATGGAATGGGCAGTTCATGGGCTTCAGAAAATATTCTTGCTCGTCGACTTCGACCGCTGAGTACATGCTCTCCCGGTAGAAGGCAAGGTGCCCGCTGGTCTGCCAGAGCTGAGCCCTCCCGATGTGAGGGGAGTAGACTATGTCGTAGCCCCGGCGGTAATGTAGGGCCTTCCATTTATCCTCGACAATTGAGCTATCTCGCCCGCCCTTGGGGTGCCACACTACCAGCCCAGGTCCGAGTTCTTCGTGGATAGTGTTCAGGCCGAGG
>CAZYBD010000166.1:0-6510 GCA_964645515.1 uncultured Dehalococcoidia bacterium
GACGTGACCATGAAGGTAGCGGCAGAGGCGTAGCTAACAAACGGCTCGCCTTCCCTTACTTCAATACTTTCCCTGAGGAAGAGGTCTGGGACGTTAGACCTGGCGATAAGCGGTTCCCCGCCTCCTAACATTCTCCAGCATGTCCAGGTTGCCTTGGTTAGTCTGGTAGCCACGGGGTTGAGGCGGTCTGGCTTCCAATCCTAGGGCTTCAAGGACAGTCGCATTCGAGTAGTAGCCGTCGTAGGTTTGCCGCACCAACGAGTCGAAGAACTCCGGTTGGGAATTCTCGGTGCGGAGTAAGACCGTATCCTGCTCCTCAAGTGACAGGTTAATGAAGTCCTGGCCATGGGCTGTCTGGGCGTAGATCTCGAGTTCGGACAGACCGCCGGCGAAACTTCGCTTCAGAACTGGAGAACCACCAACCGTTCGATCAATGAAGTCCACAGCGATCCGGCCGGCCCCTGGCATGGACCCGTTCGCAGGAATGATCCGGTCAAGGATGGCAGTTACCAACTCGGCCTGAGACTGGGTGAAAAACGTGCCGGCGTTTTCCATTAGGTGCTCCTTAATCCAGCAGGTGCCTGGAGTTTTTTTTGAAGTGATCTGCGACATGCAAGGCAATGGCTTGAATAGTGGAGGTCGGGTTCACGGCCCCAGCGGTGACAAACGTGCTGCCATCAATTATGAACAGATTCTTTACGTCGTGAGAGCGTCCAAAACCGTCGACCACCGAGTTGCTACCGTGGGAGCCCATTCGGGCCGTGCCCAACAGGTGCCATCCGGCCGGCCGCAGCAGCGGGTTAGGCACCACCTGGTTGGCGCCCGCTGCCTCTAAAACTTCGGTTGCCCGGACGATGCCGTGGTCCATGAGTTTTAGGCTGTTTTCCCCCATCTTGTACTCGACCTTGGCGCCTGGAATTCCGTCACTGTCCGTGAGTGTTGGGTCGAGGGTGATACGGTTGTGAGGCTCAGGCAGGTCTTCGCCTATTACAGCCACCGTGATGGTACGGCCAAAACGTTCGCCGAAGATCCGGTGGTGGTCTCGGCCCCAAGGGACCGTGGAGGTTGTCACAAAACCCTGTGCCGTGGTCACCGGTCCAGGACTGCGAAGAATCTGGAAGGCATGCCCTCGGACAAACCCACGAGAGAGATCCGTTTCGTAGAACTCAGAACTTATCATCAGGCAGCCCAACGGTCCCTTGTATCCTTCAAGGTCCTCGTCGAACACACCCATGACCATCGCGTAGGGATGGAACATCAAATTTCGGCCCACAAGCCCGCTGCTGTTGGCCAGCCCATCGGGAAACAGGCTGGAACTGGAATTCAACAACAGTCGGGGCGTACCGATACCGTTGGCGGCCAGTACTACTGCCTTGGCCCGTTGATGAATCACGCGGCCGTCGCCATCGTAGTACACGGCGCCGTCGGCTAGTCCGTCCTTGCCGACAGTGATCTCCCTAACCCTGGCGTTGGTCCGAAGCAACGCTCCCTTGGCTAACGCCTTCGGCCAGAATGTAATGTCACTGGTGGCCTTGGCACGGCGCGGGCAGCCCAGTTCGCAGGGCCCGCAGTTGTTGCAGGCCGACCGCCCATCGTAATCCCGAGTGATAATTGCGGAATCGGAGGGCCACCAGTGCCAACCCAGCTTATCAAAGCCCCCGGCGATGGTGGCTCCCAATTTACCCAAGGGGACGGGCGGGGTCTGCCGGTCCGACTTGGGAGGATAGGCCGTATCGCCAGAAATCCCTGCCACGCCCGTAATCGTGTCGCTGAGGTCGAAGTAAGGCTCTAACTGCTCATAGCTGACTGGCCAGTCGTCGGCCACACCGTCCAGCGTTCTGACCCGAAAGTCTGATGGGTGCAGACGCGGAAAATGGCCATAGTAATGAATGGTGCTGCCCCCGACAGCATTGTACATTAACGGTGTGATCGCCGATTCTGTGGCGTTTACTGGGTAGTCTTCCCGCAAGGCCCTCAGATTGGGGTCGGGATTGAAATCAGTATGCCTGTGCACCTCCCAATCAGGCTGATTGGAAGTATAAGAAGCGGGATCCACCCAGCCGCCCTGTTCCAGACACATCACATTGATCCCAGCGTCCGCCAGGCTCCAGGTAAACGCGCCTCCGGAGGCTCCGGCGCCGATAACCAGCACGTCTACAATATCGTTGTTCCGAGCCATTCCAGCCTCCACTGAGTAATTCTGCTCTCGAAATTGCCGTGCATTATAGCAAGGTATGCGCAGGGTTGCGGAAGCCCGGCCGGCAACGCCCCAACGGCAACACACTTGGTCGGCTCGTGAGAAATTGTAGAGCTACCGGTGACCAGATAAGCTCGTGCCCACCGTCAGGCCGATCGGGAATACTGCTACAAGATGTTCGAGGCGGAACAGGTGCTCTACGACAACGACCATCCCTTCGCTCATGTCTACAGATTTGAGATATTCAACGACTTGGTGTACGAATCGGCTTGCATCGAATCGGAACACAAGCTATTTAACTACAGCAACTTCGAACGACTGTCGAGGTTGGTGTAGGCAGCCGGCGGCGGCACCGCTACCGTCCCAGCAGCTCAAGCAGGGCCTCAGCGACTTCGTAGGGACGCTGGACCGGAACGTCATGCCCGGCACCGGCAACGAGCCTTGTAGCTACGAGATCATGGAACCGGTCTGGGTCTTCGGTCAGGTCCCCTGGAGTGACTCCAAAGCCACTGTCGGCCCCCCTTAGGACAATGGACGGCACCAAAACTGGAGGGCTTTTAGCCAGCCGGTGTTCGATCTCAGCGAACCTTTCCTCGCCAGGTGCGTTCATGTGACGGTGCCGGTAGGAATGTATGACAACGTCCACGAAATCGGGGTTGTCGAAAGCGTCCGCGGATTGGTTGAAGGCATCGTCGGTGTAATTCCAACCCGGCGCCCATGTTTCCCAGATGTAACGGATGATGTCACGTCTGTTCTCTTCCAGCCCCACTCGTCCCTGTTCGGTATTGAAGTACCACTGATACCAGTGCTGCGCTTCTTTAAAAGCTGGAGCCGGCTTCTCCCTGTCGACAGTATTCTGTACGGGATAGCCGCCTATGGCGACCAAGGCCCTGACCATGTCCGGGTGCGAGATGGCGGTGATGCAAGCGGCCCGGTTGCCCCAGTCGTAGCCGGCCAGCGCCATTTTACCGATCCTGAGAGCCTCCGCAAAATCAACTACATCCTGGGCAATTGCAGCTTGCTCCGCCATCCGGGGAGAGTCGGAGCTCCGAAATCTGGTCGGCCCGTACCCCCTAAGATAAGGGACCAGCACACGATATCCGTTCTCGACCAAGGGTGGGATGACTCGGTCCCACGAGCGTACTTCATAAGGAAACCCGTGCAACAGTATTATCGGGAACCCGGAGATATCTCCATGGTCTCCGTAGCCTATGTTTAGCACCGGAGTTTCGACGAATTTCACGTTGGTCAAATCGATCAAAATATCTACTCTTGGGCCGGAGTGTTAACCGGGCCACTGTGAGATTGCTTGATAGCAATCTCCAATATCTTTCGGGGTCGCAGATACCCACCCCGGATTTCCGAGGCGAATAGTTTTACGATGTCCCATTTTCGGTGCATCGGTAAAGCTGTTCCCACTTTCACTACCGCGGCTGAAAACTTGGTCTTCAGCCGCGGCGTTATATTCCGTCTATGATGGCGTTTAGCGTCGCACTGGGGCGCATGGCTTTGGCGGACATCCCATCATTAGGCAGGTAATAACCGCCGATATCCACCGGCCGGCCCTGGGCGTCGTTCAACTCTTGGACAATTTCGTCCTCGTTGACGGCCAACTGTTGGACCACTCCAGTAAAGCGGGATCGAAGCTCCACGTCTTTGGTCTGGTTGGCCAACTCCTCCGCCCAGTAAAGAGCCAGGTAGAAATGACTGCCCCGAGTATCCAGTTCGTTCACTCGGCGCGACGGCGCCCGATCATTCTCCATATGTTTCCCGATCGCTCGGTCCAGGGTCTCGGCCAACACCTTGGCCCGGTCGTTTTTAAAAACATCACCTAAATGCTCAAAGGAGGCGACCAGGGCGCAGTACTCCCCCAGAGAGTCCCACCGCAGGTGGCCTTCCTCCAGGAATTGCTGTACATGCCGGGGGGCAGACCCTCCGGCGCCGGTCTCGAAGAGCCCGCCTCCATCAAGCAGAGGGACTATGGAAAGCATCTTTGCACTGGTGCCCAATTCTAGTATGGGGAAGAGGTCGGTCAAATAGTCCCGCAGCACGTTGCCGGTCACCGAAATCGTGTCCTGGCTGTCCCGGCTGCGGACCATCGTATAACGCATGGCCTCTACGGAAGCCATGGTGCGAATTTCCAACCCCGTCGTGTTGTGAGCGGGCAGGTATTGGTCGACCTTTTTGATCAGTTCCGCGTCGTGGGCACGCTTGGGATCCAACCAAAATATGGACGGGGAACCGGTGGCCCTAGCCCTATTGACTCCCAGTTTAACCCAGTCCTGAATGGCCGCATCTTTAGTCTGGCACATTCTAAATATGTCGCCTTTCTCAACGCTCTGTTCCATCAGCGTTGTGCCAGCGGAGTCGACCACCCTGATAACCCCTTCTCCCGGGGCCTTGAACGTCTTGTCATGTGACCCGTATTCCTCGGCCTTCTGGGCCATCAGCCCAACGTTGGAAACACTACCAATAGTGGCCGGGTCAAATGCGCCATGCTCCTTGCAATTGTCGATGACCGCCTGATACATGGTCGCGTAAGATCGATCTGGAATCATCGCTACTGTGTCGTGCAACTCGTTGTCTGGGCCCCACGTCCGGCCGCCGTCCCGGACCATCACGGGCATTGTGGCGTCGATAATAACGTCGCTTGGCACATGAAGATTAGTGATTCCTCGACTGGAATTCACCATCATAAGCTCCGGACGGGCATCATAGACCGCCTGGATATCGGTCTCGATTTCCTCTCGTTTGGCTTCGGGGAGCAATTGAATCTTAGTGTAAAGTTCAGCCACGCCGTTGTCAGGGTTCACCCCCAATTCACTAAGCACGGCCGAGTGTTTGGTCAAAACGTCCTCATAGTAAACCGACACACAGTGGCCGAAAATAATCGGGTCGGACACTCGCATCATGGTCGATTTAAGGTGTAGGGAAAGCAGTACGCCTTCGGCTTTGGCCTTATCCATTTCGTCGGCGTAAAACTGGCGCAGCGCCTTCACGTTCATCGCGGCGCAATCGATGATTTCACCAGCCAACAATGGAATATCGGCTTTAAGCACCGTAACACTGCCATCCACGGTCACAAACTGGATGGAAGCCGATCCGGACGCGGCGACGGTTACGGCCTGCTCGCTACCGTAAAAGTCGCCACTCGACATATGAGCGACGCGGGAGCGCGACACCTCCGGCCAGTCCTGCATCATGCGGTGAGGGTGGCGTTTCCCGTGTTCTTTTACCGAAGTGGACGACCGCCGATCGGAATTGCCTTCCCGCAGCACCGGGTTGACCGCACTGCCCAACACCCTAGAAAAGCGGTCACGCAGGTGGCGCTCTTCATCAGTTGCAGGCTCATCTGGAAAGTCTGGAATATCGAACCCCTTGTCCTGCAGTTCCTTTATCGCACCCTTTAGCTGCGGAATCGAGGCGCTGATGTTGGGCAACTTGATAATATTCGCAGCAGGGTCCAAACACAGCTCGCCGGCCATGGTCAAATAATCGGGAATCTTTTGTTCGTCAGTCAGATTGTCAGGGAAATTAGATATGATGCGGCCTGTCAACGAGATATCCCAGGCCTCGAGTTCAATGCCGGAGCCCTTGGTAAAAGCCTGGAGAATCGGCAGCAGCGAGTGCGTGGCTAGGACCGGAGCCTCATCAATCTTGGTATAAATAATTTTGGAGGCTTCTGGCATTTTCTTCACCCTGATAATTTGATTTTCGGTCGTCCGAAGACGCCTAGCGTTATTTCCAGCGGCCGGGCCCGCTACTGATTATAGGTAGCGGAGTTGCCGGTGGCTACATCGGACCGCATCGGGTCCCGTTAGTATGCCCTAAAGAAATCATTCGGCACCCTTATAGTAACCTCTGGGGTAGGCGAATCGACCACCGTGGACACAATTGTCGTAGACTGAGCCGCCCAGGAATGACGGCATCGATGCGATGGTCCGTGGAAGGATGGTAATCTAGCCCCCCCGGCTCGTAGCCAGCACAGGCTGCAGATATTCCCTGGCTGCCGCCTTCACTGTTTCATAGTAACCCAGCAGTGCGTCCTTGGACAGGAGTTGCCAGGCCGCCGCCTGTTGATCGAACCATCACTGACCTGTATCGTTTAGGTCGTCGTCTAAACCGAATTTTTCATGCCGGCCGTATTCGATACAAAACAGGGTCGTATTCTGAGCCAGGCGGGGGCAAAGCGGTCTACAGCCCGTGTCATATGCCAAAGCAGTCACCAAATGGATCTAGACATATCGTTGGGCCAGCTTCCCCAAAGGGCGTCGTCCGCCTATTCCAACGTCTTTTCCACAATGCCCCAGTTG
>CAZYBD010000167.1:0-3626 GCA_964645515.1 uncultured Dehalococcoidia bacterium
CTGGCTTGCCATGTCTACCAGTTCCGCCGCCTCCTCCAGTCGGCTGGAGCAAGCTACCAAAACCACGGGACCTTCGCTTGGGCCACAGCTGTTGCTACCGTTATTGCTCTCAGACGATTGCGACTCGCTTCGGAAGCGGAAGAAGTCGCCCATCTGGAGAGCGCCGCCAACCTTGACCTGTTCAGGATCGTTGCCGTTGGTGGTGAGCTGCCCAGCGGTGTGGGCTCCCACGGTCATGATCCGGTGAGGTTGTGGTGCGAGCGGCTCCCCTCCCTGTGCTTGGTACATATTAATGGCCATCCAAGGTGCCCGGGCGTGTTGATACCCGACAACGACGGCCTCCGGGAAACAGCGCCTTGCTGCCCAACAAAGGGCCCGCTCATAGGGCTGGTTTTCGAATATGTAGATAAACCGCTCTATTGAGAAGCCCAGGCTGGACCACCTGTGTATGAGGGCGCGGGTAAGCAACGCATCGGCGGCGGCGTTGCTGATCCAGTGATGCTGGAGGTCGGCTTCGATTATGGGCTCGATATCCATATTTTCAAACGGCTGCAGCGGGCTGGGTAAGTGCGTTCTGCCTATGGTCGCAAATGCGGCGTGAACCAGGTCACGTATTCTCAGGTACCGGTGAGGTGGCAGTAGTGGTTGCTCCATCTGATTAAGACTGGAGAGCACGACCGAATAATTGAGTTCTTTCCAGATTATGGGTACAACCGCGACATTGCATCCTCGTTGGCCCAGTTCCTCGACCAGGTTTCCGTAGAACGCCTTGTGAAAGCCTACTCCGTCCTTGAAGGTTTCGGACGTCGCCCAACTGAAGATGATCGTTGACGGCTGACCGTCCAATACTGGGCCCGGCACCAATCGCCGGGCCTGTATTACCCGATAGGCTTCCCGGGCCAGGAAGAATGCGCGGTGGCCCAACATAATCAGTGGATCGGAAAGTCTTCGGAGAGCCAGCCTATACGATTTCCCTGGTACTTCTATATCCTTCTTATTGCGAACTTCGATGTTCCGCGCCAGTGCCGGCAGTACCGCCCCGTCCAAGACCAACACAAGGTGATCGTCGCGGTCCCATTGTTCGACCAATTCCAAGGCGGCCTGGAGGTAACATACCTGCTGGAAACTCTTGCTGGTCACGCCGCTGCGGCAAGAAACCGAGCTTATCCACCAGCGTAGGGAGGCTAGTTTTTCACCGATGTTATAGATGTACTCTAGATACGGTCCTCTAAGCACATCAGCTGCTTGATGGAACCCTGGATTGGCGTCTACGAACGTTCCGTGATTGCCGAAGTACCGTTCGGCTCTCTTGGCGTCGACTAGGCTTTGACCCAAATACGCCCAGGAAAAGCCGGCAGCCGCGAGTTTACGCTTTGTTCGGCCCAAGTGTTTAGCGTCTGGTGAACAGACCAAAATCATAAAATGTGGTGGTTCAATCTGTTAGGGGGATTGAGCATATCAACGGTTGTCGACGTGCTACTCCCCTCCCGCAACTGTCAGGACAGACCCGGTGACGAACGAGCTGTTATCGCTGGCCAAAAACTGGACCGCTTGGGAGATTTCACTTGGGCAGGCCAGTCGTCTCAATGGAATGAGCGAGGCACGATCCGTCATGTCCGTCCGCCCGATTTTCTCGTGCATCATGGTGTCGGTGACCCCAGCGCGCACTGTGTTTACCAGAATGTTGTATGGGGCGCCCGCCTTGGCCAGGGAAATGGTGACTGCTTCCAAGGCTGCTTTGGAGGCGCTGTAGTGGACCGTGTTGACGCTGCCGCCGAATTTCAGCCCGATACTGCTAATACTGATTATCCTCCCTGATTTCTGCTCCTGCATATGTAAGAGGGCCGCCCGCCCCAACAGGAACGCAGCTTTGACATTCACTTGAAAGGTTTCATCCCAAGCCGATTCTGAAAGCTCGTTAATGGGTACCGGCACAGCGGCTGCTCCGGCGTTGTTCACCAGGATGTCTATGCCACCGCTCCAAGCTATGAACTTGTCCCACAGGGTAAGCACCTCTGCGGATTGAGAAAAGTCGGCTTGCAAGGCCTGGAAATTCCCTGGTCTGGCGAACTTGGAAAGACCCTGCGCACTCGACTCATTAGACCTGTAGTGAGCACCGACAAGGGCGCCCTGGCGCAAGAAGTCCTTGGCGATCTGAAACCCGATGCCACCGCTAGCACCGGTTACCAGTGCCCGCTTACCTTCCATCATCACGCGTTTGGCGTGGAGTGCCCACTAGAAACTTTGCGGTCGGTATCTGCTTGCATAGTTCCGGATCACTAAAAAGCTCAGGCTGGCTGGCTGCCGTAATAGGCCATCCACCTTTCGAAGTGTGCGCCGCCCATAAGCGTTCCGTCGACGTCGCAGACGTTACAGGGCGGGAAATTACGGTCACTCTTGGAAAGGTTGATACGAGCGCGTTTTATCGCTGAACCATTCCAGATGTCCATGATCCCGGTGTCGTTGACGTTTCCCACGATTAGTTTCTTTCCCCAATCGTGGGGACAAAGGAGAACAGAGCCGTCATAATCTACCAAGACTTGATAAAATGGATAGTGGCATGGGCGCTTTATTGGCTCGGCTAACTTCCCCACACCCACTTGGGGTATTTCCACCATTCCAGAGCGGTTGCTAAGAGTAATTCCAAAGTGTTCTTCGGGTGGCAGCCACCGTTTTCGCAAGACCACCTTCTCGGGGCTCACTCCGGACTCCGCGACCAGCGCATGGAAATGCCCTTCCTGCTCGGGGCCGTCATACATGCTAATCAGCAGAGTATCCAAGCCCGCTTCGAACATAGCCTGCAATTTGGACGCAGTCACGAAGTCGCCGTCGGTCACCGATTCGACGCGAATCTTGGGGCAGTGGCGCTTAGAGATGCCGATTAACGTCTCGATGTTCTTGCTGAGCAGAGGCTCACTGAACGCCGAGAACAGGATCATTCCATCGTAGTCCACGGTGCTCAAGTCGGACAGAATTTTTTCGTAAAGCGCTACCGGAATGTGTTCGTTGATGTTGGGAAATACTTTAGGGTCCGACCGGGGACAAAACACACAGGTCCGGTTGCAAAGTCCAGACAGGTTGAATTCTACCAGGGAGAACAACGGTGGAGCTGTCCGGTCATCTGGAGACTGGTCCAAATGATCGTTCAGGACTTGTCCCTTGCGGGGTATGTTGGGGTCGAAGAATACTACGTCGGTTGTGGAATCCATTTCCAGTTCACTCTGATCTTTCATTTTTGTTATGGGACGTGGGGTGGCCACCCCGTCATAGTGACCTGGCCACGACCCGGATGTGGGAACTCAGGTTCTGTTCTTGCAGGAGTTTCTGAAACGCCTGTTGTGTCTCTGGTGTTGACTCGTGGACCAAATGCCGGACAAACCGGGGCAATTCGATATCAGGGTTCTCATTGGTGATGTTCCTGACGATATCCAAGTCAAGCTGGCCCGGCGTCGAGACATCTATAACTTGAAAACCGGAGCGGGCCACGAGGTGCTCTATGCCGTTGACCGACAAAAGATTAATGTGCTGAGGGGGATTCACGCTCTTGGAGTGTTCCCATAAGACTTGGATGTCGAATCCTGTGACCGTAAGGGTAGTCATAAGGAGTACGCCGCCTGGTTGTAGTA
>CAZYBD010000168.1:0-15147 GCA_964645515.1 uncultured Dehalococcoidia bacterium
AACGACGACCCTGCCTTGGCTCAGGCGGATGTGGGCATGGCCATGGCGGGCGGCACTGATGTGGCAATAGAGTCAGCGGACATTACGTAGATGCGCGGCGACGTTGGCGGAGTGGCCGCGGCTTTCAACCTGAGTCGTCAGACCATCCGCACAATCAAGCAAAATCTTTTCTGGGCATTCTTTTACAATGTCCTGCTAATTCCGGTCGCCGCGGGAGTGCTTTATCCCGTGTTCCAAGAGTCCGACGGCGTTCCGAGTAGTCTGAACTTCCTTTTCGATGACCAAGGTTTTCTAAATCCGGTGCTGGCTGCGCTGGCGATGGCCTTAAGTTCGGTTACCGTGGTAACCAACTCTTTGCGCCTGCGAGGGACCAAGATCTGAACGCAGGGAGCGCCGCCAAGGTAGAGATTTCTGTTAACGGGTGGAGGTGCCTGAGATGGCTACGGCGATAGATCCGGTCTGCAAGATGGAAGTGGATACCGAAAATCCGCCCGGAGGTCAGAGCGAGCATCAGGGTACGGACTATTACTTTTGCGCCCCTGGGTGCAAGGTCGTTTTTGATAAGGAGCCTCACACCTACCTGCCCGGATCAGTTTCAGACGGTGCCCTAGATCGCGGACATGGGCACGGCGGACAGGGGCACGAACATGACCACGGCCACGATCACGGGCCGGAGATAAAATTCCCCGAAAAGAAGCCGTGGTTCTTCAGCCGGTTGTTCGAGAGGAAGTAGCCGGGGTTTGGTTAGCCAGGCAGCGTTTTGAACCGCTGTCGACGGTGAGCCTTGCCGCCAACACGACTATTGGTAGTGAACTTGTCTAACCTGTGTCTTAGAGTGACTGCCATTCGACAGGCCTAGGCCAAACGTGTGTTTTTCGAGCATGTCTTGGTAGGCTCGAATGTTATGCTGCAGCGCCGTGGCAGCGTTTGTACTTTTTGCCGCTGCCGCAGGGGCATTGGGCGTTTCGGCCCACCTTGCCGCCACCGACCACTGGCACCGCCGAGCGGTTGAGGTCGTTGACCGCCTTCATCGGGCTGACTTGAGTAACGGCCGTAGGCGTCCGACTGCGTGATCTGGGGTCAGTCGACTGTTGATTGACAGTAACGTGGAACACCGTATGGATCACGTCGTGCTGTATGCGGGCTGTCAGGTCCTGGAACATCTTGTGACCCTCGGTACGGTACATAACCAGAGGGTCCCGCTGCCCATAAGCCTGGAGCCCGATACCGGTTCGCAAGTTTTCCATCGCCGTAAGGTGCTGAACCCAGTGGGTGTCGATTGCCCGCAGCAGCAGCAGTCGCTCGACGACACGCATTTGGTCGAAACCGATATGCTCCTCGCGTTGGTTGTAGACGGTCTCGGCGTAGTCTGACAGGATCTCGGCGATTTGGTCCTGGCCCCACTCGTAGATACGTTCTTCGTCAGCCAGATCCGGTGGTGGGTCGCAGATCTGCCCCAACTCGTCGACGAACCCGCCGGTATTCCAGTTGTCTGCGTGACGGTCGGGCAGGTAGGTGCGGATCAGAGACTGAAACTCCTGACGCAACATGCTCAGGAATTTCTCTTTCACATTGCCGTCGTTTAGGACTTCGTGCCGGTCGGCGTAGATGATTTCTCTTTGTTTGTTCAGTACGTCGTCGTAATCTAGGAGGTGCTTGCGGATGTCGAAGTGGTAGCTCTCTACTTTGACCTGAGCGCCGCCGATGGACTTGGTGATCAGACGGTTCTCGACTGGGGTTTCTTCTTCCAGACCCGTCCATCCCATCACTGTCTTAATCCGGTCTCCGCCAAACCGCTGCATTAGTTCATCTTCCAGCGACACATAAAACTGAGAGCTTCCCGGGTCGCCTTGACGTCCTGCCCGGCCTCTAAGTTGGTTGTCTACCCGGCGGGCGTCGTGATGCTCGGTCCCGATTACGTGCAGACCGCCAAGCTCCACCACTTTGTCATGTTCCGATTGCCAATCTGGCCGGTCGGTGTCCGCGCCGCCTAGGACGATGTCGGTTCCCCGACCCGCCATATTGGTGGATACGGTGACAGCGCCTAGCCGTCCCGCTTGAGCTACTACATTGGCCTCGCCTTCGTGGTTTTTGGCGTTCAATACCTGATGCGGGACGCCCTGTTTGCGCAAATGGTCACTGAGATATTCGGAGGCTTCGATCGAGGTGGTGCCGACCAATAGCGGCCGCTGTTCCTCGTGCAGCTTGGCGATGTCGTCCACCACTACGTTCCATTTCCCATCTTCGGTCTGGAACACCAGGTCGGAACTGTCGTCCCGCGCCATCGGCACGTTGGTGGGGATTTCCACAACTTCCAGACCGTAGATCTTGTAAAATTCGTCGGCTTCCGTGGTGGCCGTACCGGTCATGCCCGCCAGCTTCTTGTACATTCGGAAGTAGTTCTGCAGCGTGACGGTAGCGTAGGTGATGCTCTCCCGCTGTATTTTGATCCCTTCTTTGGCCTCTACCGCCTGGTGCAGACCGTCGGACCATCGGCGTCCCGGCTGCAGGCGCCCTGTGAACTCATCGACGATGATGACCTCACCGTCCCGCACCACGTATTCTTTGTCCCGCTGTTTCATAACCTCAGCGGTCAGGGCATTTTCCATGTAGTGAACCAGGTGGAAATTTTCAGGGTCGTATAGATTGGACGTGTTGGTCCATTTCTCCATCTTGGAGATTCCTTCCTGTGTGAGAGAAATGGCCTTGGTCCTGTCGTCGATTGTGTAGTCGTCTTCGTCGAGCTTTGGCACTAGTTTGGCGAAGTTCTGGTAGAGCTGAACCGGTTCTTCAGCGGGCCCGCTGATGATCAAAGGCGTCCGTGCTTCGTCTATGAGGATGTTGTCGACCTCGTCTACGATGGCGTAGTTGAGTTCTCGTTGCACCCGTTGAGAGGCCTCCAGGGCCATATTGTCACGCAGGTAATCGAAGCCAAACTCGTTGTTGGTACCGTAGGTGATATCGGCTTCGTAGGCCTCGCGCCGAGACACCGCCCGGAGATACATCATGCCGTGAGGTGCGTCGGTTTCTTCGGGGTCGTAAATATAGGCAGAGTCGTGTTGCAGGCAGCCCATGCTCAGTCCTAGGGCGTGGTAAATTGGGCCCATCCACACCGGATCACGGCGGGCTAGGTAGTCGTTCACTGTAACGACATGTACTCCCAGTCCGGTCAGAGCGTTGGCGTATACCGGCAGGGTTGCTACCAGTGTCTTACCCTCTCCTGTTTTCATTTCAGCGATTTGGCCCTGATGCAATACCACTCCACCGACCAACTGTACGTCGTAGTGGCGCTGGCCCAGGTTGCGCCGCGCCGCTTCGCGAACGGCGGCAAACACTTCTGGGATTAAATCGTCCAGCTTCTCCCGGTCGGCCAGACGTGACTTGAACTCGTCCGTCTTCTCCTGGAGTTGGCGGTCGCTGAGACGCTGGAACTCGGCCTCTAGGGCGTTGACTGCGTCTTTAAACGGGAATAGCTTTTTAAGCGCTTTATCGTTGGGGTCTCCCAGCAATTTTTGAAGAACAGTCACCATGGATATTATCTGTCCTAACTAAGTAGTACCTCTGCTATTTTACCTAAAGGAGAAGGCTGTTGCACGCAAGAGCAGCAATCGGCGCGGCTGGGCGAGGGAAGGGTGCAGCTTGTATGAGACTGTACGGAGATTAACCGATCGTAGCAGGCCAGGCGGTGCCCCGGAGCGTTGCGAGGTCGGTAACGCCCCGTTCGGTCATTTGTTGCCTCAACTCGCCGAGGATCCGCCATGGGGCATTCAGGTTTACCAGGTTGGCACTACCTATCTGCACTGCGGTCGCGCCAGCCTGAATGTATTCAAGGGCATTATCGGCGTCTAAAATGCCCCCTACGCCGATGATCGGGACGTCCACCAATTGGGCCGTTTGGTAGACCAAAGCCAGAGAGATTGGTCGCAACCCTATGCCCGATAACCCGCCGGTTATGTTGCCTAATCGTGGGCGTCCGTTCGAAGTATCGATGCGCATCGCGGGGATAGTGTTGCAGAGCGTGAGGGCGTCGGCGCCGGCATTGACGGCGGAGCAAGCTATGGCGGTGATATCTGGCACGTTCGGGGCTAGCTTGGCCAGGATCGGCAGGCCACCTGCGTTCGCTTTAACTGCAGCCACGGCGTCGTAGGTTAGGTCGGCGCTATGGCTGAATAAGGAGCCGTTGTCCACGTTGGGGCAGCTTAGGTTCAGTTCTATCCCTTGGAACCCGGCAACGCCCTGGGTGATCGCTGCCATTTCGGCGAATTCGCCCACGCTGTCGGCGGAGAAACTCAGCAATATTGTGGCCCGCCAGGAGTCCCAGAGAGGAGCCAACTCATTCATGGCGGCGTAGATGCCTGGGTTAGTCAGACCGATGGAGTTTAGAAAGAGCTGGTCACCATTTTCCCAGGCCTCCCGGAACGATTCCGGGTACCAACGAGGTTCGGGGTTCCCTTCTCGGGGTCGTCTGGTAACTGTTTTGGGAATGACCGCTCCCAGACCTGAGAGGTCCATATCCTCGGTGATGCCGCGCCCGTACCCGTCGTAGCCGAAGGTGCCGGACGCGATCATAACCGGGTTGCTCAACCAGAGATGGTGAGGGTTGCGAGGGGCCAGGTCGACTGATAGTTCCAGTTCCGGTAAATCCAGAGTTGGCGATGAGTCTAACCCTGGGCCCTCGAGGCCTTCGTTTGCCGTTTCTTTATTCGTCTCCCTCATCACTGTCGGGGACCACGACGTCCTCCGCCTCTTCCACGTCCTCATCCGAAGGTCCGCTCAGATCGTTATCGCCAGGGTGATTCAAGTCGTCGGTGGCGACTCCGGCCGTTTGTTCCAACTCCGAGTTACCGACTGTCCCTTTGTCGTCGGTTTCATCTTCCGTTTCTTCGTCGTCATCCTCACTCAGAAAGTCGTTGTCTTCCAGGTCAGTATCTTCCCTATCAAGGGGTGACTCCGGCGCGTGGTCTAGAGGAGTTGGCGGTCCGTCATTTTCGCTGCCCTCCGGTCCGAACATGCTGGAGTCAATCGGTCCATCTTCGCCTGATTCCGTATCAAAGGGATTAGCTGGCCCGTCTGCGACGCCAAGCCAACCACCGGGAGACACTGCCGCCATTTCGGGGATGGGCTGCGGCTTGAGCAGTTCTGCCATTCCGGGAATGTCCACGCGGGCCGGAATCAGCCGGCCGATGATGACATTCTCCTTCAGGCCCAGTAGCCAGTCCTGTGCGCCGCTTACTGCGGCCTGGGTCAACACCCTGGTGGTCTCCTGGAATGACGCTGCAGACAGGAAGCTGTCGGTGAGCAAGGACGCCCGAGTCACGCCCAGCAGGACCGGCTTGGCCGTGGCGGGCTCGCCGCCTTCGGCGAGGACCTTGGCGTTATGGTCTTGGAAAGCGAACTTGTCTACCATTTGCCCCGGAATGAAGTCCGAGTCTCCTGTTGACTCCACCGAAACCCGGCGCAACATTTGGCGTAGAATTATCTCTATGTGCTTGTCGTGGATCCCTACGCCCTGGGATTGGTATACCTGCTGCACCTGGTCCACTAAGTATCCTTGCAGGTCGTCTTTGCCCCTGATGTGCAAAATGTCGTGGGGGTTAAGCGGGCCACTGATTAGCGCGTCGCCAGCCTTCACTTCGTCCCCGTGGCCGACCAGCAAATAAGCTGACGCCGGGATAATGTGCTCCCGTACCTCGACGTCCTCCCAAACAACTGAAATACAGTCGGAGGTGATTTCCACTTTTCCGCCGACGTTGGCCACTATCTGTTCCGGACCCTCGGTTTCTCCTTCTGGATTGTCCCCGGACGTCTCGCCAGTCAGGGAGTTTTGAACGACGGCCAAGACCATACCTGGCTCTACCGTCTCGCCTTCGTCAACCATAATCTGGGAACTTTCAAGGCTCGGATAGTCTTCACGGAATTCCTCCCGGCTGACCAGCCGAAGCCGACGCCCCTCTTCGTCGTTCTCCAGTTCTACTAGCCCGTCAATGTCGGCAAGGATTGCAGCCCCCTTGGGCACGCGGGCTTCGAACAACTCCTCTACCCTGGGCAGGCCACTGGTGATGTCGAGGCCAGCGACGCCGCCTGTGTGGAAAGTGCGCATGGTCAACTGGGTGCCGGGCTCACCTATGCTCTGGGCCGCAATGATACCCACTGCCTGGCCGTCTTCGACAATCATGCCGGTGGCCGGGAGGCGCCCGTAGCACATTTGGCAAACGCCGCGATGTGCCTCGCAGACCATCGGCGATCGAACCGGGACTTCTGTGATGCCCGCCTTTCCGATTTCCTGTGCGAGCACTTCGTCGATCAAATCGTTGCGGTCCACTATAATCTCGCCGGTTTCGGGGTGTGCCACTGGCGCGGCTGCCATCCGGCCTAATATCCGCTCCGGGAGCGAGGTGCCGGTCGCGTCGTCGGGACGCCGGGGCACCCAGTAGGCGTCGTATGTGCCGCAGTCCTCTGCCAGTATGATTACCTCTTGGGCGATGTCTATCAGCCGCCGGGTCAGGTATCCACTGTCGGCGGTCCGCAAGGCCGTATCGGCCAGACCCTTGCGGGCGCCATGGGTCGAGATGAAGTATTCGAGGGCCGTCAGCCCTTCCCGGAAGCTAGATTTAATGGGCAGGTCGATAATCCGGCCTTTGGGGTTGCTCATCAACCCGCGCATACCGGCCATCTGTTTGATCTGGGAAATATTCCCCTTGGCTCCCGAGACCGCCATCACGGCGATTCCACCGTAGTTGGGCAAATCTTCCTCTACCAACTCTGTGGTCTGGTCAGAGGCCCAGGTCCAAGCGTCCACTGTCTTGGCGTACCGCTCGTCCTCTGAAATTAGCCCCGACAGGAATTGTTCGTCATAGTCGTCCACCATTTGAGCGGCTTCGGTCAGGATCTGAGGCTTCTTGGCCGAGACCTGAATGTCGTTGATCGCGATGGTGATGCCCGACGAGGTGGCGTAGTGGAAGCCTAGGTCTTTAACGCTGTCTAGCACAGCAGCCGTTTCGTCGTTGCTCAGGGTCCGGTAGAGTTCGGCTGTCAGGTCCTTCAACGCTCCCCGGTCCATGAGGATGTTCTGGAAGCCGATGATCTCGGGCAGTATCTCGTTGAAGATCAAACGCCCAAGGGTGGTCTCTTCCCACTCATTGCTGCAATTGCGGATCTCGCGAACCAAAATTGGGGCGTGCAGGTCGATTAACTCCGAGGCATTGGCGATCCGGGCTTCATCGATGTCGTTGAACCTGCTTCCGGCGCCGACACTGTTCTGCCGGATTTCGGTCAAGTAGTAGCAGCCCATCACCATGTCCAGGGTGGGGGCAACTAACGGGTCGCCTGAGGCAGGGGAGAGCATATTGTGGGTGCTGAGCATGGCCTCCCGAGCTTCCAACACAGCCATCCGGGACAACGGTACGTGAACTGCCATCTGGTCGCCGTCGAAGTCGGCATTGAAGGCGGAACACACCAACGGGTGTATTTGTATTGCGTTGCCCTCGATCAGTACCGGCATGAACGCCTGGATCCCCAAGCGATGCAGCGTGGGCGCCCGGTTGAGTAACACGGGTCGGTCTTTGATCACATCTTCCAGGATGTCCCAGACTTCGCCTCGGGCTCTCTCAACCATGCGTTTAGCATTTTTGATGTTGGGCGCTATACCTAGGATCACCAAGCGGTGCATGACAAAAGGCTTGAATAGCTCCAGGGCCATCCGTCGGGGCAGCCCGCACTCGTTCATCTTTAGTTCAGGGCCCACAACGATGACAGATCGTCCGCTGTAGTCCACCCGCTTACCCAGCAGGTTTTGACGGAAGCGGCCCTGTTTCCCGCGCAGCAGGTCAGAGAGGGACTTCAACTTGTGGTTGTGGCTGCCCTGGATTGGGCGGCCGCGCCGGCCGTTGTCAATTAGCGCATCCACTGCTTCCTGCAGCATGCGCTTTTCGTTGCGTATGATGATCTCCGGTGCGCCCAGAGACATGAGTCGCTTCAAGCGGTTGTTGCGGTTGATAACGCGGCGATAAAGGTCGTTTAGATCGCTGGTGGCAAAGCGACCGCCGTCCAGCTGTACCATCGGGCGGAGCTCCGGAGGTAACACCGGCAGTACGGAGAGGATCATGTCCTCCACTCGGTTGCCGCTGTTGCGGAACGATTCCACCACGCGCAGCCGTTTGATGGCCTTCTTCCGGCGTTGACCGGAAGTGGTTTGCATCTCGTTGATCAACTGATCGCGCAGCGCTTCTAGGTCGATGGTTCTCAAGATGGCGAGAATGGCCTCGGCCCCCATGCCGGCCTCGAACACGTCTCCGTAGTGTTCTTTCAACTCACGGTAGCGGGACTCGGCAATCAGTTTGTGGACCCTCAGGTCTTCCAGTTCGTCCACGGCCAGCTTGCGTTGCTCTTCCAACTGGGCCTCTTCCGTGGCCAACTGGTTGTTGACGGCGTCGATTTCCACTTGCAGGGCGATCTTGTTGACGGCCTCGTCCATTGCTTCGCTTGGCTCTGCCGCAGCCTCCGACTCCACCGGTGTGTCTGCTACCGACGAGTATTCGGCCGAGGTCTCGGCATCGTCGGGGGGCGCTTCTTCGCTGGTGGCCGACTCGGAAACAGGTTCCACGGTGGTGGATGCTTCCAGTGTGCCATTCAGCTCATTCAACTGGTTTTGGGCTTGGCGGCGGCGCTTTTCTATTTCTAGGTCGAACTTTTGTTGCTCCGCTTCTAGGGCCTGCTCGCGGATGTCCTCGTCCACCGACACAATGATGTGTTGGGCGAAATAGAGCACGCGCTCCAAGTTGCGCGGCGACAGGTCCAGCAACAGACCTAGTCTGCTTGGCGTAGTCTTACTGAACCAGATATGCGTCACCGGAGCGGCCAAACGGATGTGGCCCATCCGTTCCCTCCGGACCTTGGACCGAGTGACTTCCACTCCGCAGCGATCACAGATCACCCCGCGGTAGCGGATACGCTTGTATTTCCCGCAGAAACACTCCCAGTCTCTGGTGGGACCGAACAGACGCTCACAGAACAGGCCGTCCTTTTCTGGGCGGAGGGTGCGGTAATTTATGGTTTCGGGTTTGGTGACTTCACCATGGGACCAGTTGAGTATTTGCTCGGGAGATGCTATGGATATCCGTATTGCGTTGAAATTGGTCCCAGACGTCTCCGTCCTGTCTGCCATCCTGACCATTATTAAATCGTCTCCAGAGTCTGAAATAGCTCTGTGTCGCTTGAGAGTCCTTGGGCGAGCGGCGGCCGTTTTTCTTCGTTGAGCAACTGTACCGCCAGTCCCAAGCTTTGCAGCTCCTTGAGCAGTACGTTGAATGACTCCGGCACTCCCGGTTGACCGATGGGTGCACCTTTGACTACAGCCTCATAGGTCTTTACGCGGCCGGCCACGGCATCGGATTTGACTGTGAGCACCTCCTGCAAGTTGTAGGCGGCGCTGTAGGCTTCCAGGGCCCAGACCTCCATCTCTCCGAACCGTTGGCCACCGAACTGTGCTTTACCGCCGAGCGGCTGCTGCGTAATCATCGAGTAGGTACCAGTGGATCGGGCATGAATTTTGTCTTCTACCAAGTGGATCAGCTTCAAAATATAGATGCTGCCCACGGTAACCAGTTGATCAAAGGTTTCTCCGCTGCGACCGTCGTAAAGCTCGAACTTTCCGAATGTGGGTGGGGCGATACGCTGTTCCCGGTGTACTTCCAGGGCCAGCTTGTACATCTCTTCCACGTTCAGACCGGTGGTATCTTTGCCTCCGTCTTCAGACAGCCACATGCGGAGGCAGGCTTCCTGAGCAACGCCGATCTTCGACTCATCGAAAATTTCCTTGGGGTTCAAGCCGCGTTCCTCCAGCCAGAGGTTCACCTTCGGGTAATCAACCTCTGGGGAGACGGCCGAGGCTCCTAACTGGGCGGCGCCAGCCTTCTCCGTGAACCAGACCCTGGCCAACGCGTCTTCAATCGAAGCGTCGCGGGCACCGTCGAACACTGGCGTGTTGGCCCTGAAGTTCAGTCCCCTGGCGGCCCAACCCAAGTGGGTTTCCAGCACCTGTCCCAGGTTCATGCGGGACGGAACACCGATGGGGTTAAGAATGATATCCACCGGGGTCCCATCGGCCATGTACGGCATATCCTCTTCTGGCAGGATTCGGGCTACCACGCCCTTGTTGCCGTGGCGCCCTGCCATTTTGTCGCCCACCGAAATCTTACGCGTCTGGGCGATCCATACTCTGACAGCTTCATTGACGCCGGGAGGCAAGTCGTCGCGGTTGTCGCGGTTCAAGATTTTGACGTCGATCACCTTGCCGCGCTCGCCGTGAGGCACGCGTAGTGACGTGTCTTTGACGTCGCGCGATTTCTCACCAAATATAGCGCGGAGCAGCTTTTCCTCGGCAGTGAGCTCCGTCTCACCTTTGGGGGTGACTTTGCCCACCAGGATGTCTCCAGGCCCCACGTCTGCGCCCACCCGGATGATGCCACGCTCGTCCAGGTCGCGGAGGCTGGTCTCGCCCACGTTTGGGATGTCTCGAGTGATTTCCTCCGGACCCAGTTTGGTTTCCCGGGCCTCCATTTCGTGCTTTTCGATGTGGATCGAAGTGAAATAGTCGTCCCGGTAGAGACGCTCGCTTACGATGATCGCATCCTCATAGTTGTATCCCTCCCACGACATGAAGGCCACCAGTACGTTTTGCCCCAGGGCCAGCTCTCCGTAGTCCGTGGAAGAACTGTCGGCTAGCACTGAACCAACCTCGACCACGTCGCCCTTGGTTGCGATGGGCCGTTGGTCGAAGCAGGTGCCTTGGTTGGTCCGGGAGAACTTGATCAGCGGATGGCGAAATTCCACGCCGTTCTCATCAGTGACAACGATATCCCGCCCGTTTACGGACGATACCACACCGGCAGCCTCGGAAGTGACCAACTGTCCGCTGTCGCGCGCGACCCTGCCTTCGATACCTGTCCCCACTGTCGGTGCCTGAGGGCGCAGTAGCGGTACTGCCTGCCGTTGCATGTTGGAGCCCATCAGGGCGCGGTTGGCGTCGTCGTGTTCTAGGAACGGTATCAATGCCGCGGATACGCTCATAATTTGCATGGGTGAAACGTCCATGAATTCAATCACGCTGGGGGAATCTTGGGTGTAGTGGTCCCCCACCCGGATCTCGACGCGGTCCTCCACAAATTGGTGCAAAGAGTCGAGCTTGGCATTGGCTTGGGCGATGTGGTGGTCCTCCTCTTGGTCTGCGGACAGGTAAATGACGTCGTTGTCGCCTCTCGCGACCATGGGTTGAATCTCGATCATAGTCCCTTCGGGGAGTTGGCGAATTGCATTGATCTTGTTGGCGCCGATGGCACGGCCTTTACCCACTATTGTCCCGCCCTTGAGGTCGAGCACCGCCTGAGTTACCGTGCGTCCCTTGAGGTCATCCGAGTCCTTGGGTAGTTCGTGTAACACCCGGCGGTAGGGTGACTCTATGAAGCCATAAGGATTGACCCGGGCATAAGACGCCAGGGAACTGAGTAGCCCAATGTTGGGGCCTTCTGGCGTCTCTATGGGGCAGATCCGCCCGTAGTGCGAGAAATGGACATCACGAACATCGAAGCCGGCCCGTTCCCGGGAGAGGCCGCCGGGACCTAGGGCGGATAGTCGTCGCTTGTGGGTCAATTCCGCCAAAGGGTTAGTCTGGTCCATGAACTGGGAGAGCTGTGAGCCGCCGAAAAACTCCCTAACTGCCGCCACAACAGGTCGTATGTTCACCAGCCCTTGAGGCGCGGCTGTTTCTGGGTCCACCAGCGTCATCTTCTCTTTGACCATGCGCTCTATCCGGAGTAGACCGACACGTACCTGATTTTGGACCAGTTCACCCACGGCCCGGACACGGCGGTTGCCCAAGTGGTCTATGTCGTCAGGGTGTCCTTCACCTTGGTTGATGCGGATCATGGTGCGGATTACCGCTACCACGTCCTCTAACGACAGGGTCATTAAATCGGCGTTCTCCACGAGTCCCAGGCGCCGGTTCAACTTGTAGCGGCCGACACGCCCCAGGTCATATCGGCGAGGACCGAAAAACAGGTTCCGGATCAGGGTGCGTGAGTTCTCCAGGCTGGGAGGTTCTCCAGGGCGCAACCGACGGTAGAACTCCACTTGTGCCGCCGCAATACGACGAGCAGCATCACCGTCGTACTCTTTCTCCGGGTGCAGCCACTCCCACAGGGACTGTAGGTCGTCTTCTTTGAAAGAAATGTCCTTGGTTTCAATGGCCGGATCGCGGTCCAAGGTGGACTGGATGTAGCGGTGGCTTTCGCCGGTGTCGACGTCTTCAAACATTGCCAACATTTCGTCGTCTTCGGCCACTCCCAGAGCCCGAAGGAACGTAGTGGCCGATACCTTGCGCTTGCGATCAACCTTGACCGACAACACATCCTTGCTGCTGGTCTCGAATTCCAGCCAGGCACCCCGAGAGGGGATGAGTTTAGCGAAACACAGGTTGCGGTTGCTCACTGGGTTTCGCTCGTAAACGAAATAGATGCCCGGCGAGCGCACCAGTTGGCTGACCACGACACGTTCTGCACCGTTTATTATGAACGTGCCATTCACGGTCATCATGGGGATATCCCCCATGAAAATCTCTTGCTCTTTGATCTCGCCTGTCTCTTTCATTACCAGGCGAGTCTTGACGTAGAGCGGCTGGGAATAGGTTATCTCCCGTTCTTTGCTCTCTTGGGGCGAGTATTTGGGCTCACGGAAATAGTGTTCCGAAAAGTGCAACTCGTACTTCTTGCTGGTGTAGTCCGCGATAGGAGATATTTCTTGGTATACTTCGGCGAGGCCCTCAGTCTTGAACCAGTCATACGACTGGATCTGACTTTGGATGAGGTTTGGGACATCAAGGACTTGTGGAATGCGTGCGTAAGTCCTGACATCCGGCAATTGCATAGGATGCCCATTGAGAGCGGGAGACAAAGCCATTTGCCGTTCTCCTTAACGTGAGTGGGTATTGTTGACCAACAGGTTTAGCGTCTGTGAGTGCCCGAGGGCGCGAAAACGCCGAGAGGCGTAGATGATCCGAGATTGGGTACTCTGGGGGTGGGCTTCTGCAGTTACTAGGAGTGAATTCGTCTTCTGAGGCATAAGCCAGCAAACCTCTAGTTTACATGCGGCTGGAAATTTGTCAAGGGGCGTCCAATTTAAGTCCCAATTAAATATCAGCTGATTGTAAAAGTGTTCAAATGGCTATCCAGGGTATGGGCGGGTTTCAAACCCGCCCATACCCTGTGCCTAGACCAATGGCCCAAATCGAACAGCCTGATTGTTGATTTCGATGCAACGATACTCCTTCAAGGCCAACAACCTGGTTATCGGCGGCCGCCTCGTCCACTACGCCTGGGTTATCGTGGCAGTTGCGGCCACTATGCGGTTGTTCAGTTCGTCTTTCCGTTCTTCTTCTAGCATTTTGATCCCCAGACTGGTGGATTCCTTTGGTTGGAGTTACGGGGCCGTGGGCCTGGGCTTCGCTCTTCAGTGGATCGTCTCGGGATTGTTGGGCCCATCAGCCGGCTGGCTGGGCGACCGTTATGGAGTGCGGCTGTCATTGAGGCTGGGTGCGGTGTTGTTCATCGTGGGCATGGTGCTGACCGGGTTTATGAACAACCTGTGGCAGTTCTATCTCTTCTTCGGGATTATACTCAGCGCTTCCATAGGGCTGTTCCAGGTGCCGCTAACCGCTGCCGTAACCCTGTGGTTCCGTCGGCATCTAGGCACTGGTATTGGCCTGCTGCAGTCCTCGCAGGGCATAGGCCCCCTGGTGGCCGTGCCGGTCATGATCCTTATAATCCACCTGATGGGCGGAGGACTTCCTGGCATGCGTGCGGCGTTCTGGATCCCCGGCGTCGGCGGCGGCGCAGTCTTGCTGTTGTTATCTCGGTACGTCTACAACGAACCGGCACAGATCGGTCTGCGTCCATTCGGTGCGCCCGAAAACGAACCCATCAAGGAGGTGCAGAAGGGGGCGGTGGCTAGGGTCAGGGCGCAGGTCTTTTTCAAGCAGGTCCAACACACCAACGCTTTCTGGACCCTTATTAGCATTCATTTTTGGGGGTGCGCCGGCCACGCCATCATCTTGGTCTATTTGGTGGCTATCGCCGAAGCCGAAGGGGTCGCCAAAGGGCTGGCAGCAGGGGTCTTCGTTACGCTTTCGGTGGTCAGCACCATCACCCGATTCTTGGTGCCGGTGGTGTCGGAACGTATCGGGAGCAAAATGGCCATGGGAAGCTGCTTTTTTCTGCAGACCGTTCCCATATTACTGCTATTCGGCGCCAGTGACCCGTGGCATTTTTATGTCTTTGCTGTCCTTTTCGGTATCGGTTTTGGCGGCGAAATGAGCGCCTTTCCGATCATCAACCGCCAGTACTACGGGAGCGCCCCCATCGGTACCACTTTCGGCTGGCAGACGATGGGCGCCGGAGTGGGCATGGCCGCCGGAGCGTTGATCGGCGGCCAGCTTAGGGACTGGACAGGCGACTTTGGCGCCACCATGGGGCTGTCCCTGCTCCTCAGTTTTATAGGAGTGCTTTCCATCCTGTTCCTGCCGACAACCAAAAGACCTCTCTTGCCGAACTGGGAAAAGCAACTGCCCCAAGACGCCACAACCAGAGGTGCTCAGTCGGTAGATGCCAATTGACGTTTCCAAGCGCGGTCTGGGTGATAAACTCCGGTATCTATTTTCGTGTAACCGGAAGTGACTGGGTAACGACCTAGATCGATTCGTTAACTAAAATTCAGGAGGTCTGACGATGCTGGACTTAATCGTTCGCGGTGGGCAAGTGGTATCACCCATGGGAGTCGGCCAGTGGGACGTGGCGGTGCAGAGCGAGAAAATAGTTGCCCTGGCGGCGCCGGGCACCCTGACCGATGATACCGGTAGGGTTATTGATGCCACGGGCAAGATCGTGGTGCCGGGTGGGATTGAACCACACGCTCATATCTCGGCTCCCATCATGGGCCACGGCGACCTCAAGACGGCGCCCCCGGAGCAAGTGAGCCGCGCTGCCCTCTTCGGTGGCACCACGACCATCTTGGACTTCGCCATCCAATACCCCGGTATCGATATCCCGCAGGCCATCTCCGAGCGGAATGGCGGTTGGCAAGGGAACTCCTACGCCGACT
>CAZYBD010000169.1:0-12183 GCA_964645515.1 uncultured Dehalococcoidia bacterium
AGTGAAGACCGGAACCCAGGAATTATTGGAGTATGAGCGGGGGATTTCCCTACCTGGTCTAGGACATCTTCTGGGGTCCGGAGCGTGGAAACGGGCGGGTGTATCCCGCCCGTTTTTCTTTTCTGGCCTACTTTGGCAGGACTGGCTGGGTTCGCAGACCGAAAAGTCTAAAATGCTTTGGATTCGGCTTGGAAATTATTCTCCGTGTGCGCGGCGTCGCAGAAGGGCTTGTTGTTGGACATCCCGCAGCGGCACAGGGTTACCCATCGGCCTTCTGGCACTGTGTAGTTGTTGCCGCTGGCATCGACGATTTCTATGGGACCATAAACGCGGATAGGACCATTTTCGCGGACTTCGATCTTAACGTCAGGCATCGAGTCTTTTCTCCTTTGCAGCAATCGACAGGCGAGGTTGCCAGCACTAGGAACAGTCGTATCTGCCGATGTAATCTCACGCCAGTCTCCCATTTGGAAAAATTCGTGTCAAGGGTGAGGCCGACTGGCCCAAATTAACGATGATTCTAGTCGCGGCGGGCGCAGTGGGACCCGACCGCCCGTCCTTGGGGCTCTTCCCATGGGCAATTGCTATCCCAACTCCTAACACCAGAGCCCCTCCCAATGCCAAGAATGCTACTTCAACCCGACGACAAAGGCGTCGACAACTTCGGGAGATACCGTATCAAGGCTCGGCTCGACCTCTTTTGCTCCCATGGTCCCCACCACAATGATGGTCGCGATAGCGCCGCTGGTCATGTTCGCGGAGTTCCGCGCCAATTGAGTAGACGTGGAGGCTACCCCGTACTGATGTCGCAGCACGGCGCTGAATATCGAAATGTTGTTGTGTGACGTAAGCAGGGGCATGCCGGTGCGCTGGACTACCAACACCCCCACGGTTAGTACGATTGGCGAACACTCACCGCTTGTAGTACGGCCGGGTCTTTAGCGTAGCCAACAACTCATATAGCTTCGTGCAGACTGATGAGCGCCGATATTATACTCACGCGCTGACCTTGACGGTCGTAGCGACCTTCGGGTAAATTCAAGACTGGTACCCCTGACACTACAATTAGCACGTGAATTGATCACCAGGAGGGACGCCATGCCTCTCTACGAATATTTCTGCCCAACGTGTGGTCACAAGTTCGAGAAACTGCAGCCGATGACTGCCACCGGCGCCGATTGTTCCAACTGCGAGCAACCGGCCCGTAGGGCGATATCAGTATTCGCTTCCGTGGTCAGTGGCGCCGGAGATGAACTCTCGACCAGGAGTCCGTTGCCGCCGTTAAGCGCTGGCGGCTGTTGCGGCGGTGGCTGTGGCTGCGGTCATTAGACCTTACCACCGCGCGGAGATTGTCAAAACAGGGGCAGGTTGGTCACGCCCCTGTTTTTATTTGATGGTTGAGTGACTAGGTTGATGTGGCCCGGCTTTTGGCTCGTTCGCGGAGAGTTGTCCACCGTTGGTATATGAGGTAGGCGATGCCCGCGGTAGTTAGGATCAGCGCTCCCACGATTGTGCGCGATGCTACCCACATCGTGGAGTCAAACCAGAAATCTTGCGGGAATAGCCGCACAAGGTAATCGGTCCGGGGGTCCAGTTGCCACAGGTCATTGGCGAAGCTTAACTGATGGAATCGTAGGAACAGGGTGTCGAATCCGGTCGCTGCCAACAGTCCAAAGACCACCACCAGAACAAGTGTCAGCCCACCGCCCCACACCAAACGCGGGGCTAATTTTTCAAGAAATCCGGCCCGACTGTGCCATAGACCCGCCATTGTCGTCGCCAGCAGGTAAAAAGCGGAAGCTGCCCCTAGCATATAGACCCCGTGTACTAACTGTTTGACGTCCCGCATGTGGGTGGTTTCCTTCTCGTTGAACAAGTATTGCTCACCCCCCCCAATCCGGGTGCGTATACTCAGCGGTTCGTCGGTTGAATTTAAATACCTACGCAATTCGGCGCCCACTTGGCGCAGGTCGTTCATGGCTATGCCGCTGGTGCGGGGGATCTGGTACTTTTCGAACCCGTCTTCGTAGACGCTTGGACTGTTGATGGCCCAGGTAACGCTGGAGGTGACGAGAAAGACGGGGATCGCTACGATGAAGAGCGCAGTTGAAACGTAGGAGATGAGGACCGGGATACGGACCATTTGTTTACCGTAAGGTGAGGCTAACGACGGTATCTAGGTGCCACTCTAAGTTAACATTGCCTATCTTGTGAAGCAACCAGCTCCAACCTATAATTCGCCTATGTCGCAGCAGAATTATTCAGGCGAAAGCCCGTATAGCGAGCGCGAAATGGGCGAGTTCCAAACTTTGTTGGACATCGTCCGGCGCTTGCGGGCGCCCGGCGGTTGCCCTTGGGACAGAGAACAGACTCACGACTCGCTCAAGCGTAACCTGCTGGAAGAGTCCTACGAGGTTTTGGAGGCCATTGACCGCGGTGACCCGTCCGTCTTGGCGGACGAGTTGGGCGACATTTTGGTGCAGGTGGTCTTCCATGCCGACATCGCCAGCCAGGCCGGAGACTTCGAGTTGGGCGATGTCCTCACGAAGATTAACGACAAGCTGGTTCGCCGACATCCCCACGTCTTTTCTGGCGAAACAGTGGGTGACGCCCGGGAAGTCGAGCTTAATTGGGAGCGCCTGAAGGCCAAAGAACGCAGCCGGCATGGTGTGAGTAAATCGCCGGTTGATGGAGTTCCCGGTGACCTGCCGGCTTTGGCATACGCTCATTTGATGCAAGACCGGGTGGGTCGCGCCGGTTTTGAGTGGGACGACATCTCTGGCGTGTTGGATAAATTGGTGGAAGAAGTAGATGAGTACCGGAAGGCCGATACAGAAGCACAGCGTGCTGAGGAACTGGGCGATTTGCTGTTCACTGTGGTTAATTTTGCCCGGTGGAATGGAGTGCACGCCGAAGACGCCCTGCGGCAGGCCAATCGGCGATTCCGTTCCCGCTATTTGGGTATGGAAGCGTTGGCAGAAGAACGTGGTTTGGACTTCGCAGCCTTGACATTGAACGAGAAAGAAGAGATGTGGCAGGAGTCCAAACGTCGCGAGGCCGGTTTCGAGCGTCCGGAATCCCCGAGGGGGTAGCTTATCCGGAGCGGGGCCTACTCAACCGTCGGATAACCCCCGCCGGCCATGTGGGAAGGTTCCAGATAATAGATCCCTCCGGCGAGGATCCGTTGTAGCCCATCCGCCAGGCCGTCTAGGCCCGGCCGCCCTGCCGATGAATGTCCCAGTAGCCTCTGTGACAGTCCCCGTCTCGGCTGTACCCATTTCGGACGTGGTCTAGTGTTACCGGCCTTGGCGACGGCGTTCAGAGCGTCCTCGAAGTCCCCGATCTGGTCCACTAGGCCCAGATCCACCCCCCGCAGTCCCGTAACCACTTCTCCGGTGGCCAGGTCTCGCACCGTCGTCTCCTCCAGGTTTCGAGCTTGGGCCACCACGGAGACAAAATTGTCATAAATCTCGCTGACGAGGTGTTGGAATTTTTCCGACTCCTCATCGGTGGGGCCTCTCCAAAAACCCGACATGTCTTTCAGCCGTCCGGCCTTAAACACCGAGAACTCGACACCTACTTTGGACAAGAGTTGTTCCAGGATGGGGCGCAGGTAGATCACACCGATGGAGCCCACTATGGCAGTTGGCAGGGAGAATACTTGACTGGCACCACAACACAGATAGTAGCCTCCCGAGGCCCCAATTCCGCGCACGTATGCGTACACCGGCTTCTTTTCCGCCACCCGCTGTATTCCACGATATAGAACCTCGGACGCGGAGGCCGACCCTCCGGGTGGGTCGATATCCAGCAATAGCGCCCTATAGCGCCTATTTTTGGCCACGTTGTCCAAGATGCGTGTGTACGCCGTCACTCGGATTTGATTGCCAATGACGCCGTGCATCTCCACTACTGCTACTCCGGAGGTCCGGACCAGACCCAAAGGCATATTCCCCTCTCCTAGCGGGTATAGTTCCCACCTTTGATATTGTACTGCAAGACGAGTTCGGCGGTCGGGAAACCTGTTGGCTCGCTTGGCACCCTCAAGAGCCCGACTTAACCTTGCCCCCAAACTGACGAGTTGGGACGGGTATGCCTATAGATGTTACGGCGGAACTAATGATTGTTGCGCTTAAAGAAAAGGTGCCGGCCTATGCTACGGACACCGGCAATGACCCCGTATGGGTCATCGGAATTGTCCAAGCAAATTACTAGCCCAACTGTTGGCGGCCAAGGGTGCGCAAGTGGGCCGCCTGGCGTGGTTCATGGGCAAGTCGCTCGAGTAAGTGACAGGTTCTATTGCTTGCGGCAGTCACCAATGGTCGTGCGCCCCGTAAGCCACTTCATAATGGAGGTCTTACAGTTCCTACAATGCGCCGGGTGGGATTTTTGGTACTGGTGGGTTGCCAATAGCCATAGGTGTCAAAAAAACATTGCAAAAGACCCGAGAAACCTGAGGAGTCTCATGGACGCTGGGGCGTTTTAAATATTCGGCTATCCGGACTCGAACGTCAAAACTCTGGAAATGACTAGGCCCGCGTCTTCTACGACACGGGCCTAGTCATTTCCACGCTGGTGGAAATCCAGGAACGTCTGGCGCAAGAAAGGTTGTTTCCCCCAGATACCTCCGGCTGCTAGTCGGCCTTATGGCTCTCTCAGCCAAGAATAGGCGACCAGGTGCTCAATTTTGGGGACGATTTATGTGTTTTGACTGGACTGTTCGGAAGGTTGGCTAATCGGCGTTTACGTCTATGGGACAGGCTGGAGGGTTTTCCTTGCTTTTCTTAAAATGCGGGATCACGTGCTTGCCGAACATCTCGATGGACGACATTACCTTCTTGTGAGGTACGGTCTCGGTGGCCATCAGGAACTGGAGTTGGTCCACACCAGTGGCCTCGTGTAGTTTCGCCGCATTGATACAGGCAGCTGGGTCTCCCGCCACAAGAATGCCACGTTCCGCGAGAGTGGAGGCATCGAATTCCTCCCACACCTTCTGCGCCAAAGCATTGCCTCCGGAAAGGTCTAGCGCCGAGTCGCCGTTGATGGATTTGGCAGGGTCGGGGACGTCGATGTACCTGGAGAAGTTCTGCACCAGGTGGTCGGGGACCCCGCCCCACTGGTCCAAGAGCCGAGCGTACACGTCCTTCTGGTCTTGGACGTAGGGCCGGCCGGGCCCAAAAAAGGTCTTTAACGATTGGGCGGCAAGTTCCTGAGTGGCGGTATTGTCCTCGCCACAGAGGCCGAAGGTGGAGCTAAGCCACTTGTTGTTGGTGAACGATCCTATCGGGTTGGCTTCTTTGATGTCGGTCTTGTACTTTTTGATGCTGGGTTCTAGCACGGAGGGGGCGCTGACCCCTAAGGCCATGGTGCCGATTCCCTTTTGGGCCGCCAGTTCGTAGGTGGCCGGCTGCAGGGCCGCCACCCAGATGGGCGGATGAGGCTTTTGGTAGGGCTTGGGTAGCACCTGACGGGGCGGCACTTTCCAGAACTTGCCTTCCCATTCAAAGTAGTCTGACTCCCAGATCTTGGGGATCATGTTGAGAGATTCTTCCCACATCTCCCGTGTGTTCCGAGGGTCGATTCCCATCCCAAGTTGCTCGTAGGCGGCGGAGCGCCCAGTTCCGAATTCAACCCGTCCGTGGGACAGATGGTCGACCATGGCAATGCGTTCGGCCACCCGTACTGGGTGATGGTAGGGGAGGATAACTACCCCGAACCCGAGGCGTATGTTCTTAGTCAAACGGCTGAGGGCACCGAAAATAACCTCGGGACACGGCGACTCGGAGAAGGTTGTTAAGAAATGATGCTCAACGAACCAGACGGCGTCGAAACCCATTTCGTCGGCCAAAATACACTGTTCGATCGTCTCCTCGATGACCGCGTGGTCATCGAGCATGGGACGCTGCATTTCATAGGCCAAGGAAAATTCCATAGCAACCTCTAGCAATGACGAATTCTGGAGATGGATCCCTGCCATTCTAAATGCCACGGTGAGGAAGGGCAACTTGGATGGCTGAGGGGTCTTGGACGATTAAAAGAGGGTATGGGATACAGCAAGGTCTGCGGATTGCGCTGCATCAGGAACGTCGCAACAGCGAGTCTGAGCACGGTTCGTCTGACGAAGACGGTAGCTGGAACTCTGATGTTGTAGAGTTGACTGCTCGGCCAGTAATCGGGAGACATCATGAGGTTGAGTAATCGAAATAGAATGAGAAGATGATGGTCTGCGGATAGGTAAAGCTATTGTCTTCCCCAGAGGTGTAGTGTAGGGCAAATCTCCTGGAGGAGCCAAAGCTCTTGCGCTGGGGGCGATGTCTGAGTGCATAGAAAATGGCGAAATCGATGTTAAGCACCTAGGAGATCTGTCTCAGACAGCATGAACCCGGGGCCGAGCGCCCGAACTCCGAGGGTTTCGGCTATTCTGTCCAGAATCGGATGGAGGGTCAAAGACAATAGGGGTCGCATCGGATCAAGTCACCGGATGCTTGGCCAGACTTAGTGCTCGAATTTCACGACAGCTAGGAAATAGGCCTTAGGATGTAGTTGCGTATCGCGAGGAGAACTGGCCTTTCTCCTGAAGACCCTTAGTCCAATACGGCTAACCAGTCCGCATCAAGACCACTTCTCTCTGCACCGGCGATGTGGCGAAGGGACCGTCGGCCGACATGAAGACGTCAATTTCGGAACGGACCCCGAACTCTGGCAGGTAAATGCCTGGTTCCACCGAAAAACAGATGCCGGGGATGATGCACCTAGTGTCGTGGGTCTCAAACCCGTCGAGGTTGACCGCCTCGCTGTGGACCTCAAAGCCGATGCTGTGGCCCAATCGGTGAGTGAAATAATCTCCGTACCCACGGCCAGCGATAAAATTGCGGGCCACTTGATCTGCCTGCCACCCTTGAACCGCCTTGCCCTGTTGGTGGGCGTCGGCCAAGTAGGCGAGAGCGGCGTCCCTAGCGCCGGTTACGATTTCAAAAATTTTTTGTTGGCAGGCCGGGACCGCATCGCCGGCGTAGGCCACCCAGGTGATGTCGGCGTATACGCTGCCGGGTGCGTTGCCTTTGGCCCAGAGGTCGATAAGGAGCCAGTCCCCAGACCGGATCGGACTGGTGTCGTCGGAAGCAGGTTCATAGTGAGGGTCGGAGGCGTTGGCGTTTACGGCGACAATTGGCCCGTCGGGCGACTCGATGCCTTCTTCGGTAAACCGCCGCCGAATAAATTCGGCCACCTGGAATTCGTCAACGCCATAGGACAGCCGTTGCCCAGCGTAGACGAAGGCTTCGTTAACGATCCGCCCTAACTTGGCCGCAGTCTGTTGATGGTCTTCGAGTTGCTCAGGGCTCCACTGGTGGATCGCGGCCTGCATCAGGTCGGCCGAAGATACGGCCTCTACACCCAGGCTGCGGACCAGTTCGATAGTGCCGGCGTCCACTCTTGAGACCCGAGGCAACTCGTTCTTAGGGGAGTACTCCATGGCGACCTGCGGGCAACCCGAGAGGAGGTTCCCCAGCAATCCGAGCATGGACTCACGGTTGCTGAAAATCATCGTTTTTACGCCTGACTCAGCGAACTTGCCTGCGTCAACGTGGTGTACTAGCAGACTAGGATCTCCAGAAGCGGGTAGGAAGAAATAGCATGGCCGTGTAACGTGACCCGACGGTGAGATGACCTGATGGAAGATGGGGTTGGAACCCCTGTAGTCATAGACCAACCACCCAGGAATGCCCTTGGAAGAGAGGAAATCTTGGGCTGCCCGGTAGATCGTCCGATTGTGGTTGGCCTCGTTCGCGTTGCTGTCTTGCAATATTCCGCCGCCTTTAGCTGATAGCTTGGAGCATCCCGCCGTCCAATACCACGCTGGTTCCGGTCAGATAAGCGGCCCTTTCAGATCCCAGGAACGCCACTAGGTCACCCACTTCTTCCGGTTTTCCCATTCGTCCCATGGGTATACCAGAGATCGTTTCATTTATCATTTCGTCGCTGGACCGGCCTTGTGTTTGAGCCCGGCTCTCCAGTGTGGCGGAAAGGTATTCTGTCTGGACAGGGCCTGAAACCAGGTTGTTTACGGTGATGTTGAAAGAGGCCAGTTCGTTGGCAAGCATCTTGGCGTACCCTACCAAGGCCAACTGGCTGGACGTCGACAGGGCTGTGCCTTCTCCTGACTGGCGCATGAGTTGGGGCAACAGGTTGACGATGCGGCCCCACCGTTGCTGCTTCATATGAGGGACAACTTCCCGGGCCAATCGGACAGCGCTCAGGAAGTTCTCCTCGAAAGCGGTTAGGATCGTTTCGTCGTTCAGTTCGGAGGGACGGCCCGGTGGGCCGTAACCGACGTGCGTCACAAGAATGCTGATTTGTCCAAACCGGTTTAAGGTGTCACGCACGACCCGGCGGATGTCTCTGGCGACTGATAGGTCTGCAGGAATCGCTAGCACGTGATGTTGAGAGCCGACACGGGCCAACTCGATTTCGGTACGGCGCAGGTCGGCTTCGGTGCGGCCGCAAATCGTTACGTTGGCGCCTTCTTGAGCGAAGGCCATAGCAATAGCTCGGCCCATGCCCCTGCTGGAGCCGCCGATGATTGCAACTCTATCTTTTAATCCCAAGTCTATGGCAGCTCACCTCCCATGTTATGAGGCGTTGGGTATTGGATCATTCGAGGCATTGCACGGCGTGTACCGCGAGACCACGCGCCAGACTATCATGCCACCGCAACTGACACAATTGGCTTTCATGAGACGAATCCAGAAATAATCGTCGATGATTGACATGTGGTTTTTCTACTGGATGGCCAGGGCGTCCGAGGCCCTTTAGATCACTTCTTTACTCTCAAGCTCGGATATCGCGGCTTCTGAAAAACCCAGATCGGATAGTATCTCTTGGTTATGTTCACCCAACAGTGGCGGGTGGCGGTCAAGACCGCCAGGGGTGCGGGAGAATTTGATGGGTAGGCCTGTCTGTTTCACTTTGCCCAAGGTAGGATGCGGTATTTCCATGTACATGTCTCGTGACGCGATCTGAGGGTCGGTGAAGACGTCGCCAAAATCATTGATCGGGCCACAGGGAACGCTGTATTCCTGGAGATCGTTCACCCAGTCTATGACCGGCCGAGTTAGGAAGAGTTGCTGTAGGTAGGGTACCAGCATGTTTCGATTTCGCACCCTGTCACCGTTGGTTGCGTAGTCGGGGTTGTCCCGCAATTCCTCGTGCTTGATGCCATGACAAAACCGTTCCCAAATACGTTCGGATCCCACCGCCACATTGATGTATTTATTGTCCTGGCACATAAATGCCTGGTAAGGGGTGAGGTTGGGGTGCCCCGAGCCAACTTTCTTGGGAGACTCGTTGTTGGAGAAGTAGTAGGCTGCCATATAGGTCATCCAGGCCACCTGACCGTCCAGCATGGAGACGTCTATATGCTGGCCCTCGCCTGTCTTGGTCTGGTGATGGATAGCCGTCATGATGGCAAAGGCGGCCCACATCCCGGCTCCGATGTCCGACACGGCAATTCCAGCCTTTTGCGGCTCACCGTCGGTTTCTCCCGTAATACTCATGAGCCCGCTCATACCCTGGACGATCTGGTCGTAGGCAGGACGATTGCGGTACCCGCCGTCCTGGCCGAAACCTGAAATTGAAGTGTAGACAATGCCCGGGTTAACTGCCTGAATGGCATCATACCCCAGCCCGAAACGGTCCATTACTCCCGGGGTGAAATTCTCAACGATGACGTCAGCGTCTTTGGAGAGCAGAAGAAAGATCTCCCTGGCCTGGTCATCTTTAAAGTTGAGTGTGAGACTTCGTTTGTTGCGGTTGATCGATAGAAAGTAGGCGCTTTCTTCTCCAACGAAGGGTGGCCCCCAGTGGCGAGTGTCATCGCCGCTGCCTGGGATCTCGATCTTGATCACGTCGGCCCCGTAGTCGCCCAGCATTAGTGTGCAATAAGGGCCAGCCAGGGCTCGTGTCAGATCTAGCACCCTTATCCCTTCCAACGGTTTCATTTAATTGTGCCTCCTAGAGGTAACGCCCGTGGGTCAAATCCGCAACTCCGATGCACGGCAGAATATTACCACAGACAACCTCGACCCGGGACCCGAAGAGGGGCCGCCCCCAATCCCCAACCGGTTTTGGAGAACGGGTTAGACCTAATTTGCTGGCAGCCCCAGACTATGCTTGCACCCACCAATTTCGTTTTTTCAAAATCCAGACGATCGTGAAGCTAAAAACCCAAATCGCAGGCACTGGTCGATCGATCGCCGGGTGGTGTCTTCCGCGTGTTATCGACTGACTTTTGCTTGGGGCGTATTCAAAAGCATAAAGAAGCTTATTACCAACAGGTTTGTCGGAATAACAGGGATTACCTCTCTCCCCGTCGTGGCCTGCGGCGGGTTCGGTTTCGAACTGGCCTCGTTCCCGAAGCTACTATGGCCGAGGCAGTACCGGCCACTGACTCACTATATTCATCTGGTTCCACCGTGGCACCTGCAATGCTGACGGCTGGACCGCCCACGTTCTGCAGGTTGACTAGCACTGACGTGGCTCAGTCGGCATTGGTGCAGAAAAATACCATCTGAAATCTGTGCTGGTTGCGTGGGTGTCGTCCCCTTGGCATATTCCTCTCCGAAGCAGACAATGATTGTGGCTCCGTTCTAGTGGATTTCGGAGATCAGGGCTATCCTCGCCGCTTTTGGAACGGTGACCTACGGCCGGACTCCCCATGAAGATGGTGGTCAGTCGCTTGTGGCTCCAATGAGGTGCATATGGCGCCCTCCGTTATTTGAGCAGGCGGCCTCGACTACCAGGTTGAGCACCCACCCTTCACCAGTATCGTCGCTAGATCTCTGCTGTCATCCCGAGCTACCTGGCCGCCGTAGGGCATTATGAAACAGATGCGGCTCTGGCGAGTTGGTAACTAGACCAGGGCGCGGACCAATAGTATGCACCAGTAGACTTCCCACAGATCTGGGTCGTCCAAACTTGAGTTGGCGAGGCGTTTTGTCCCCTTGGTGATAGTCATTGTTGCCCGAGTTTTGCAACATAGCCCGTAGACCTGAATCTGGCACAGCATGGAATCTGCGGTTAATCAGGCGAGGTGACCGGCAGACCGAAACGAGGCCAGCGTCCCTGGCTACCAGAGGCAACCGGCACCGGTGGTGCGGGCATCGATCTCCAGTTGCCTCAGAACTTCCATATGCTGTCCGTCCTTGGTCCAAGCAACTGCCAGCCCCTCCCGAATGAGGATTTCATCCACGCTATTTCCCGACTGGGTATAGACGTAAAAGAGTAGCCGGCCGTTTGGGTCGCGTAGCCTGGGTCCCACCTCCACTCTTACAGTTCCTCCGGCCAGTTCTTTCAACCAGCCGGTGGCCCGAGAGGAGCACTTTTCTCCACGTTCCGGCGTGTCCACTCCAAAGAGTCGTACCCTTCCTACGTTGGTGTCCAGAGTGTCTCCGTCAATTACCCGCTCCACCGCAAGCTCTGGACAAGCTGGACAACCCAGAGTTGTCTGATACTCGCCGATTAACAAGGAGGACCCGCCGCAACCCGTCAGTAAGAGCAATAGCAGTGCAGACCAAACAGCGGCCGCAGGTAGCCACGGCCGGTGGGCTTCAATACGGTGGTCCGGTTCTAGGCTGAGTTGCAATGCTGTCGCAAGCCTACAAATCAAAGATGGGGATGGAGGTGTATTGTGCGCCGTCTGACGGCGGGCAATCAGTTGCTGAAAGTCATTATTATCCCGTGGCTATCGAGCAGACCGAAGAATACTTGGTCATGTGGCAGTACTCCCTAGAGGCCCATTTCTCTGTCATATGAGACTTTGAACAGGTCTCGGAGTACGAGCATGAATCACCGATTTCTTGCTTAGATGCTCTGGTCCATCTGGAGGAAGTCTCCGAGAGCTAAATCTGGTTGCTTGAACTAACCAATTAGGTGATCCTGATCCGTAGCGGCATTGTAAATATGGTAGGCCGGACGGTGGAGGCAAGCTTCATCTGCCGCGAGCCCTGTTCAGGAGGCCCCTGCTGGTACTAAGATCGTTCTGACCAAAGCGGGCTGTAATACGCTCCCTCGGGCCGGGCTTAGCCATTCAAGAAAGGCGGTTGAAGTTTGCTGATCTGTATGACTCCCCATAAGGCGACAGTGCTCCGAAATGTGTACGGCGGGGTGCTGTAGACCTTGGAATAG
>CAZYBD010000170.1:0-9033 GCA_964645515.1 uncultured Dehalococcoidia bacterium
GACCTACCAGCCCGGCATGTTGCCCGACACCGAGGCGATACTGGAGGCCATGGACGAATTTCAATAGCAACTGCTCCCGCCAAAAAGCGTTCTAAGCAAACACCCCAGGTTCTGCAGAAGCCTGGGGTGTTTGCTTAGAACGCCCCTATAATCGCGATCGGCGCTACTGTCACCGTCTGGCCATGTACAGTCGAGGAAGTCGTCGCCGTCGTTGCCTTGGTCTGCATGATCCGGATCCGAAGCGGTCTGGCATCTGGAGGTTTCGTTTGAACCTATCGACCTCGAGTTCCAACTATCACATCGCCCGGAGACGCACCTGTTTCGGAGCGGGTAGACAAACACCAAATTGGCGTTCTCTCTGAGGCAGACCCAACTCGCAAATTAGTACGACCACGTGAGGAGACTAGAGAGGGGTTCCGATCCCGGGATATTGTTGCCTAAAACTATTAGGGCATGACACAATTCGCGGTATTCAGGAGGGCCGATATGACTAGCTACACCAATCAGAATGACCGTTACGGTCTCCCTATCTCGTCCGCATCGCCCAAAGCCATTGGCCATTACTCCGAGGGCTTGGATCTGGCCCTCGCACAGAGCTTCGGCGCAGAGGAAGAGTTTGCCAAGGCTGTTGAGGTCGACGAAGGCTTTGCCATGGGCCATGCAGCACTGGGATTCCACCAGTTCATGCGGATTGCGGTGCCGGAAGCCAAGGCCAGCGTCAAGACCGCTGTCGAGCTCTGTTCGGGTCTCACTCAGCGGGAACGGCAAAGTATTGAGATAGTTTTCAAGTTCATAAACGGCGAGAACCACCAAGCGACTAAAGGGATTACCGAGCACTTGAAAGAATTCCCGCGAGACGCTTTACTATTGCGCTTAGCCCAGCGCTTGTTCGTGCTGGGTTGCGGTAGCAGCGGCGTCGCTGACTACCCACCCATGTTTTACCAGATGATGAAGGACCTGCAGCCGCATTATGGCGAGGACTGGGCCTTCATGGGTCAGTTTGCGTGGGCCAACCACGAGGTCGGGCATCTGGATGAGGGTCTCAGACTAGCGGAACACTCGCTGAATCTCAAGCCCAGTAACGCTGTCGCGGCCCACTCGGTCGGCCACGTTTACTTCGAGAGCAACCGAAATGATGAAGGCGCCACCTTCCTCGGCAGTTGGCTCGATGACTACGACCACCGTGCCGCTTACCGCGTTCATCTCTCCTGGCATCAGGCCCTGTTCGAATTGGCCATGGGCCGCTATAACCAGGCGTTAAACTGGTATCAGACCGACATCCGTCCGTCGGTGCAGGAAAAAAAATACGCTGCCTTGGTCGATAGCGCATCCCTCATTTGGCGAATGCACATTTACGGCGACACCGTTCCTCACAATCCTTGGGAAGAGTTGACCGAATTGGCAGCCCCGGCTGCAGCCAACCCCGGACCGTCATTTCGGGACGCCCACGCCGCTTTGGCGTTTATCGCCGCTGGTGACCAGACTTTATTTGCCAATCTGGTGGACGGTTTACAAGCCATGGCCGACAAAGGCGACTCCTGCACCAAAGAGGCTACACTACCGCTGGTCAAGGGAATTGGGGCATTCGGTGACGGCGACTACACCGAAGCGGCCCGTCTCATGGAGCCAGTGCGCCACCAGCTGACTCGGATCGGCGGCAGTCACGCCCAACGACAGGTATTTGAAGACACTCTCCTGGAGGCTTATCTACGGGCCGAACAGTTCGATAAGGCCACCTCCATGCTGCGGGAGCGCCTGAACCAACGAGAAACGTCCCGGGACACCTACTGGCTGGCCCGCGCTCAGTCAGGTTCCGGAGAGAACCAAGCGGCCCAATCCAGTCTCCAGCGAGCCAAGGCCGGTTGGGAGCAAGCCGATACCAACACACCGGAGTTCGTCCGGTTTTCGCATATGACTGATTGGCTCGGAACGTAGATCGTCGACCTGGTAGCTAGCCAATTCAGGTGCGTGATTGAATAACGCTCCCTAATCGGGGAGTCCTTCGTCGTAGTAGAGGGACTGATGATATCTTTGGTGGTCTCCGACTTTTACTCTTTTCAGATTGTTTATACCACCTTCAACCAATCCCAATTCCTAAAAGCGTCAGGAACCGGACGGCACATCAGTTAGCCCGGATAAGGACCCCCGACCCGTCAACCTACATGCCTGACATCCGTTATTTCGATATCCAGCGGCCGTAGACCGGGAACTGGCTGCAGACGAACTCGATGTAGGACGGTTGGGCGGAATCGTTAGCGGAGAGGGCCCTCCTCAGGGCCAACCCTACCTCTGAAGGCTCGGTTACTCGCTCGGTATGGTAGCCAAGCTCACCGATGACTTTGGACATGTCGATTTCCTCCGGCCCAAGCACCTCGTGGGTGTAGGGATCATGCCCGTCGCCCCAGAAGCCGGGACCATATCCTGCAAAACCGCCGTTGCTGATGTGAACCACCGTGATGCCAAGCTTCTGCCGCAGCGGCACCTCCAGGTTGCCCATCATGTAACCCAGACCGGCTTCTCCGGTCACGGCAACACAGTGCCGGTCGGGGAAGGCGATCTTCGCTGCAATGGTGGCCGCCAGGCTAAAGCCCAGGGAGGAAACGTTGCCCCATCCCAAGAACCCGCGAGGGATTAGAGTATCGTACACCGTGCTCAATTGGTCTCTGGTATTGCCGGACTCGTGGGTTAAAAAGGACTTGTGAGGGTCCAACACTTCCATCAGACCTGCATAGACCCTGTAGGGATTTATTGGCCTATCGTTGGATGCCATTGCCGTTCGGTATTGGGCCAGCGCCGAGTCTCGGGCCGACTTAACCTCGGCGGCAACGTTCCTCGCTGGACAGCCTTGCCCGCCGGTGGCGGCGTTCAGTTCGGCCTGCAAGGCCTGAAGGGTGCACCGTGCATCACCGATCAATGCTTGAGCAGTGGGATAGACCTTGTTGACGTGTAGCTCATCCACCGTGCAGTGAATGATTTTCTTGTTAACGGCGTTGGGTATACCGTGGCTGAAACGGCCAGGAGACAAGCTGGACCCGACCGCCAACACCAAGTCGCTCTTTTCCAAATAGTGGTCGACCTGGTCGCCCCGCACTCCCACGAACAAGGGATGGTCTTCTGGAAAAGCCCCCTTGGCTTTCAGGGTGGAAATGACCGGAGCGTTGACTAGTTCGGCGAACGACTTCAGTTCTGCAGAGGCGCCCGCGTAGATAACTCCTTCGCCCGCATAGATTAGCGGGGCCTGAGCTGCTGTCAGGAGCTCAATCGCGGCCTTTACGTCTTCGGTGTTGGGCGCCGATTTCCAGCCCTTGACCGGGGTGTAGGGGTCGGCGGATTCGTCGTATTGGCCGTCAGCGTCTGGGATAGCTAGAACTACTGGGCCCGGGCGACCGGTACGGAGCATGGTGAAAGCTCGACGCATGAATTCCGGTAACCGCGCTGGTTGGTCCAGGTAGCCGTACCACTTGGATACCGATTTGAGGCTGGAAGTCACGTCGAACTGGCTGTTCTCGGAAGCCCCTATAGGGACGCCGTCTGTGATACAGAGGACTGGAGAGCCAGCTTCATAGGCCTGGGCCATCCCGGCGTAGGCCACCTGCAATCCGGCGGCGTTCACGCCGCCCTGGAAGGTACAAACACCAATTTTAGTGCCGGCGGAAATGCGAGAGAAGGCATCGGCCAAGGCAACCGCGTACCGGTCGTCGCGCATCATTACCATGGGCACACCCTCCCGTCCAAGGGCGTTGTTCACCCGACAGACTGGGAAGGTAGATACCCACTCAACTCCTTCTTGTTTCAGTATCCGGGCGATTCCGGTGGCCACGTCGGTTGTCATTTGTTTACTCTCCAATACTCTTGGGTCTTTTCCTGTCTCTGAGGGACCAAGGCTCAGCGGTGGGCCGAAGTGGAGGATTCACCACTATCCTAACCTTTTCTTTCAAGGAGAGAGGGATTTGGCCCTACGCTACAGCTCCATCTCCTCCAGCATACGCGGCCAGCGGTCCTTCCAGGGACTGGCAGCTTCGAAGGCCGCCGAGGCCCTGAGCACCGCGGGGTCGTCCAGGTGCCGGCCGATGATCTGCAATCCCACCGGCAAGCCGTCCTCAGTGAACCCCGCCGGGATGGACGCGGCGGGCTGCCCGGTCATGTTCATCGGGAAAGTGAACGCCAGCCAGGCGAACGGGTCTACCATGCGCCCCTCGATTTTTTCCGGGCCTTGCATATGAACCGGGAAGGGTGGGCACGCCAAGGTCGGAGTCAGCAGTAGGTCATAACGGCGCATAAATTTCCACATTTTGTTGACCACAGCCTTGCGGGCCATCACAGAGTTGGTCAAATCTTCAGCGGTCCAAGGGCGTTGGAGGAAATCGACCAAATGGGGCGACATCTGGCCAGAATAGCGCTCCGCTAACTCACGCATTCCCTTTAGGTCGGTTTCCAGTGCTACCAACCCCCAAAAGGCATCAACTGGATCTTCCCACCCGGGATGAGCCTCTTCAACGACACAACCCAAGTCCCGTTCGAAGACTGCCACTGCCTTCCCAACAACCCGCCGAACCTCTGGATCGACGGCGGCGTAGCCCCAGTCCGAACTGTAAGCGACTCGGAGCCCTCGCAGGTCGCCTTGCGTGGCCTCATTCCAATCGAATTCCGGGAATGGCAGCGTATGACGATCCCGGTCGTCGGGGCCTGAGGCAATTACCGACAGCATGAGCGCACTGTCGCCTACGGTCCGACTCATTGGGCCGATGTGCTCCAGTCCTTCCCAACCTGACACGCCGGGGTAGCGTTCGTCCCGGGCACCCGGGTAGAGAGGCACCCGCCCCATCGAGGCCTTTATCCCATAAATGCCGCTGAAGCAGGCCGGAATGCGAACCGAGCCGCCACCGTCGCTGCCAATAGCGAACGGTCCCATACCGCTGGCCACCGCGGCCCCGGAGCCCGCGCTGGAACCTCCGGGAGTCAGGCGGGTATCCCAGGGATTACGGGTGGTCTCGAAAACCGGGTTATGGCCCACACCACTGTAGCCAAATTCCGGGACGTTGGTTTTGCCGAGTATAACGGCGTCGGCCGCTTTCAGTCGTTCCACCACAACGTCGTCTTCTTCGGGGATAAAGTCTTTGTAAACCACCGAACCGGAGGCCGTACGGATGCCCTGGGTGCAGACTAGATCCTTGATGCCGATCGGGACCCCGGCCAGCGGGCCTACTTCGTTGCCAGCCATTATCGACTGTTCGACTCGCCGGGCGGTCTCTCGGGCCAGTTCCGGTGTTGGCGTGCAGAAGGCGTGGAGCGTAGGCTCCAGCCTTTCCATGCGCGCCAGCACCGCGTCGGTAACTTCGACGGGAGATAGCTCCCTAGCCTTCACTCGGTTGGCGATGGTGACCGCGTCCATGCGGCAGATTTCATTGGAGATAACCATGATCTAACCTCCCGTTTAAAGGCAAGGAATTCTGGCACACTAAAGACGTCCGGCATTCTTGCAGAGGCCGGAATCCGGGATGAATGCAGACACGGCAGAACGGGAATCCCCCACACCACTTTATTAAGGTCGGCACCTTCATATGGAGGGTATTCTCGCCGATATACGGAAGCCCTTAGCTACCGGACTCCGCGATGCGTTTGATCCCTTGGACTGTCAGATCCATGTTGTCACGGTGCACCTTCTGGCGGGCGGCCAGTATCTGCGCTGCTTCTTCAGGGGAGTCATCCATCGCCCGAGCCGTTCCTGAAACGCCTGGTCCGATGATCATACTGAAACGCAACCTGGCACTCTCGCCTACCTGTTCGAGCTCGAACCGCCACTGGGCCGAAGGATGGTCGGAGGCGTTGACGTTCCAGGCGAACACCGTCGGCTGTTCACATGCCACGATGTACGACGTAGTCTCCCATTGCCTGTCAGGTCGCTCGTTTCTACCTCTGAAGGACGCCCCAACCCTGGGACCGCCTCCATCCAGCCATTCGGCGCCCTGGAACTCTTCGCTGAACTGGGCCGGCAAATTAATATCGCTTATGAGCTCCCAGATACGTTCCGGCGGGGCAGCAACGTCGGCCTCAACAGTGACACCCGGCAGCATGTCCAATAGCGAGTCCGTCTGGTCCGGTCGAGCTCTGGTAAACCCCCAACTGTCGTACCACGTGATTTCAGACGCGTGGCGCCGGGCCGCAGGCTGGAAATCGTCGCCGATGGTCCAAGCCACCGGCAGCAGGACTACCTGGCTAGCGGTGTCTGGAATACCCAGGAGCTGGGCTATCTCGTCCGACTTCCCCAAATGCATGGTCGTCCAAGCCGATCCCAAGCCGCGTGACCGCAGCGCCAAACAGAAGCTCCAGGCGGCTTGGATCACGGAATCGAACAGACCGGGGCGGCCGCTGCCATCGTGCCGTCCTAATATTGTGACCAAGACTAGCGCCGGCACCCTCTCCATGTTTACTGCCAGATGTGCCGCGGAATCCATAACCCGTTGCTTGGGGTGCCCTTTGCCACGCTGTCTCTCGGCCGCTTCTACGATGCCGCCGGCACCTGCGGCCCTATAGAGGGCGGCCAACTTAGCCTTGATGTCCGGGTCGCGTACTACGATCCACCGACGGCTAGCTATGTCGGCCCCCGAGGGGGCCTGCTCCGCCAACTGGATACACTGCTGCAAGATTTCATCGGGGACGTCGCGCTTAAGGTCCAGCCGGCGGCGCACCGCCCTGGTCGTGCTCAATAGCTTGTCGGTCTGCCGGAGGTCGAAGGGCATTGGGCACCTCTTAGCTTAAGAGTCAATGTTATTGGAGCTGGAACCCCTCGTACCCGCTGGCTGCTACTTCGGCCCGCTTGGCCCGCATTGCCGGCGCGCTATCGGGAGCGACTAACAAGGCACGGGGTTTGCCGGGGATGTTCGTTCCCACAAACCAGTTGTCGGTCATGGTTCTGATCAACTTGGCCCCTTCCTCGTTAACGTGCCTGGTCCACTTCTCCTCTGCCTCGGGCGTAGGAGAAATGCGGGTGTAATTATGATTGCGAACGTAGCAGATGCAGTCGATCATCCATTCCACCAACGGCTCCGCATCCCGGACGAAGTTGCCGACCGACGCTGCGTTGATCGTGAAGAGGTTAGGGAAACCAGAACTCTGGATTCCCATAAAGGTGCGGGGGCCATCGACGAATTTGTCCTTCAACATCAACCCACCTTCGCCCTGTATATCCATGCGGTGGAGAGGCCCCGTTACCGCGTCGTATCCCGTGGCAAAGATGATGACATCCAGGTCGTACTCAGCGTCGGTCGTTTTGATTCCGTGGATGGTGATACGCTCTATTGGGGCTTCTTTCACGTCAACCAGTAGGACGTTGTCCTGGTTGAAAACTTCGTAGTACCCACTCTCGCACGGAAGGCGTTTGGAGCCGAACAGATGGTCCTTGGGCACCAGCTTTTCCGCGACATTAGGGTCATCGACCCGCTCCCGGATTTTGCTCCGTACGAACTCGGCGTAGTCATCGTTGGCCGGACCGGGCATCATGACATCGTAGAAATTGCTGAGCCACTTTTTGAACCCCGGCTCCGCCCAGAGACTCTCGTACCGCTCCAGCCGTTCTTCCGGCGACACCGCCATGGCCGAGCGAGGGTCGGGGGCGTGTATGAACGAACCGGGCGTCTCTTTGCACCTCTCGAAGATCTCCGGGTAGTTGGCTTTGATCTCCCGCTGGGTTGCGTCATCAATGGGACCATTTCGTAGCGGCGCGCAGTAGTTGGCCGTCCGCTGGAAGACGGTCAGGTGGCTGACTTCCTTGGCTATTTCGGTGATCAGTTGGACTCCGGTGGCCCCGGTCCCCACCACTCCTACCCGCTTACCAGCTAAGTCCATTCCATCTTTGGGCCAGCGACCAGTGTGACACCAGTCCCCTTTGAAACTGTCCAGGCCCTCGAAGTCGGGAATATAGTGGGCCGACAGCAGCCCCACCGCCGTGATCAGAAACTGCCCCCGGAACAGGCTCCCGTCCTCGGTCCTCACTTGCCAGCAGGCATCGGAGTCGTCGTAATCCGAGGACACCACCCGGGAATTGAACCTGATGTCGCGCCGCAGGTCGAACTTGTCCGCCACGTAGTTGAGGTACCGTTCGTTCTCCGGTTGGCCGGAAAAGTGCTCTTTCCAGTCCCATTCTTGCAGGAGTTCCTCGGAGAACGAAAACCCATAGGTGTAGCTCTCAGAGTCGAAGCGGGCCCCGGGGTAGCGGTTCCAATACCAGGTTCCACCTACCCCCTCGGCGTCCTCAAGGGCAAGCGCCGATAGCCCGTGCTTCCGCAGGCAGTACAGGGAATACAGACCAGTAACTCCGGCACCGATGACTATTGCATCGAACTTCCGGACGTCGCCTCCTGTGTCCGCTGCCTGGCCGGACGCCTGTTGTAGGGTATCTCCCATATCGTTCCTCGTCGGTTCAGTCGATATCGCTCTGGGCTCAGCGGAGTCAGCCTACCCAATGCGAAAAAATTTACTCAAGCACAAACCCTCGGTAGCCGTCGTCAGCCACATCTGTGCAGTGAGCCCTATAGTTGGGCGCGCTATCGGTGTAGAGCACAAGCGTGCGCGCTTTGCCGTGAATGTTGGTGCCAAAAAACCAGGAATTGCCCTTGGTCAAGATGTTATCAACGCTCAACCTTTCAATTTCCGCACCCCAACCGTCCTCCGCTTCCTCGGTTGGCTCTACTCGTACCAACTCACTTCTCCTCATGTGGCTAATGCAATCGCTCACCCATTCCACCACGAATTCAGCGCACCTGGGGAAGTTGCAGGCCGTTGCCGCGTTTTCGATGAAGAGATTGGGGAAACCCCGGCTCTGTACACCCAGGTAGGTCTTGGGACCTCCTGCAAATTTGTCTTTGATGGTCTGCCCGCCAACACCCCGGATGTCTATCTTGTTCAATGCCCCTGTGACGGCGTCGAACCCAGTGGCAAATATAATTACGTCCAGTTCGTACTCGGCATTCTTGGTCTTTATGCCGTTGGGAGTGATGCGCTCGATGGGGGCAATTCTAACGTCAACCAACAAGA
>CAZYBD010000171.1:0-4362 GCA_964645515.1 uncultured Dehalococcoidia bacterium
GGGTGTAAACCGTCAGTATTTCGGCTCTGGTCCCCTGGCCACTTTTTATGGCATCGAGATCATGGGCGCGAGGATGGGTCATGCCATCGCCACCGTTCTTGGTGGCCTGGTCATTTATGCCACAGGTTCGTTTAGTCCCGCTCTGGGCTTATCAATGGCCTTCAGCTTCGCCGGAGTACTTGTTATCATGAGCTTGGAGTCAACGTCCCGCATATTGATCCCGGACTGGGAAGATTCGCTGCCGCCGGAAGCTCGTATCGGGCCGACAGCAAATAGAGAGGGGACGGCTAGGGCCACCTTAATCGAGGCTGGCTCTGGAGATTAGGCCTCTCAAAATTGATACGGTTCCACCACGCGAAACCGACAAACAATGAAAGAGCCGCTATATATACCGCAACGCATTGACCTTACTCTTACCTGGGCGGCAAGACGGTCAGAGACGTGCCGGGGCACATGGGGGTGGCGACGTAACTGCTTATGACACATACCCACTCCAATCAAAGGCTACTCTTGGCCACCTAGACGGGCCAACGTCAACGCCTCGTTCCATTTCGTGGGCACTCTATTCGCAGCTACATGCCTGGGCTACCGCCGCTGGCATAATAGATGCTGAGCTGCACTCGGCCCACTCCCAACACTATTGGGACAGCGGACGTCAGGCCCAATGAGACAAGAACAGGATTCGAATCCAGAACCAAAGTTACTGAAAGACGTTCTTTGCGCGACTCGGCAAGTCAACACCAGTCTCTTTACTGATTGAGCTTGAACAAAGTGCACCAAAAAATGCACGAGCTTCTCTCCATTAGATGCGGCTCGATAGAACTATTAGGGAGTAATAAGCGTGGCTTCGGAACTATAAAACGCCTGGAAAACCTAGTGGTACTCGAGGTCACCCGACCACCACCTTTGCGGTCGGGTTCGAGTCCTTCTCTCCGCACCACTGCTCTGGCCGCCTATCTAAGACTTGGCATCCTCTTGAATTCATCGTAATATCTTGCTGCCAAAATTTCGACGACCGTTCGACTTTTCGAGAACGAAGGAGCCCAAATGGCCAACAAGGTAATCATAGATACTGACATCGGAACTTATTACGACGACGCACTGGCGGTCATGTTCGCCTGCCGGAGCCCAGAGCTCGAGTTACTAGGCGTTACCACGGCCTATGGTGATACAGATCTCCGCTCAAAGATCGCTCGTAAGATCCTAAACGTTGCTGGCAGGCACGACGTCCCCGTGGCCAAGGGCGTTGGGAAGCCCCTTCAGGGCAACTCTTTAATGTTCGGTTTCGAGGGTGAAGGGATTCTGGACGACAGCGATGAAAACCTGGCGCCGGTGGCCGAGCATGCCGCAAATTTCATAATCCGTAACATCATGGAAAACCCCGGGGAAGTATCTGTTGTTACCCTGGGTGCCGTTTCCAACCTGGCGGTCGCCTACGCCATGGAACCACGTATCGCCCAAAACATGAAAGAGCTCATCATGATGGCCGGGGTAATTGTCCCCATAGTGGATGAGAAAGGGATTCGCAGGTCTCCCGTGGAAGAATACAACTTCAACAACGACCCGACTGCGGCCCAGATAGTTTGTAACTCAGATATGCCCAAGGTGTTATGCCCCATCGACGTGACCCTGAAAATCCCACTCCACGAGCACCAGTTGGCGGAAATATCCGGTACCGACGACCCTATCGCAAACCAGGTTAGCGCGATCCTGAAGGCTTGGCCGCCTCAAGAGCATCAGATTTACCTGTCAGTAGGGATTCCCACGGAGCACACAGGTCTCTGGCTCCACGACCCGCTGGCGGTGGCCCTAGTCTTCGACAAATCGCTTTGCCGGATTACACCACTGCATATTTCGGCGGAATTCGTAGACACGCCCATAGAGCGGGATTTGATCGTCCGCCGCGACATCCTACGCACCATTCCCAAAAAGCTGCCCGCCAATATGGACGCCTGCGTCGATGTGGATGCAAATCGTTTTACGGCCATGTTCACCAGCCGTATTTGCGGGAGATGAATTCCCCCTCATTCAACAGAGGAGTTACGAAGATGCAATTGGAGAACAAGGTGGCGCCGACCAGCGGCGGACCCGAGGGACGGGAGCATAAGAAAAGCCAGTCTATTCGCCCGCGAGAAGGCTAGTATGGTAATCGGGGACCCTCCTTCCGGAGCGTCGCCGGACACCTTGGATCTAACAGTAGACTAACCCTTGCCTACGTCGGCCAAATGTGAAAAGACCTGGAATTTCCCGGGCCCTTTCACATTTGGCCTTCTTATCTGCTGTATGAAGTGGTCAGAACCAGTCAGACGAGTATGGGGTAAACTATCTACGGTCCAAACTGATTCTGAAGACAGGATATAAAAGTCGAGGGTTCGCTGATGCACAACACTACCCAAACCGCGGTATTTGGGGGCGGCTGCTTCTGGTGCACCGAAGCCGTGTTCGCAGAGCTGAGGGGTGTGGAATCCGTTTTACCAGGCTACGCCGGTGGCCACAAGGAAGACCCAACCTACTACGAAGTTTGTTCCGGAACCACCGGACACGCTGAAGTGACCAAAGTCGAGTTCGATCCCGATCAGATCGGCTTCCACAACCTGCTGGTTGTTTTCTTTGCAACCCACGACCCCACTTCTTTGGATCGCCAGGGCGCCGATAAAGGCACTCAGTACCATTCGGTTATTTTTTACACCACCGAGGAGCAAAAAGCGCAGGCACAGGCCTCAATCCGAGAATTGGAAGAGTCCACCTACAAGCCCGGTCAAATCGTTACCGAGGTGCTCCCGCTGGATAAATTCTACGAGGCTGAGTCGGAACACCAGGACTTCTACGCCAGGAACCCCGGCAGTATGTATTGCCAGATAGTGATTACGCCGAAGCTCCAAAAAGTCCGAAAAGAGTTTTCCTCCCAGTTGCGTCAGCTCGAGTAGTTGTTGCCCGGACTCGCCTCAATTGGACCACTTCGATCCAGTAATGCAAGTCAATCCTGGTGATCCAACCGACTGAGAGCCCCGGCTGAGCCAACGGAGTCCGCATACACCGAAGGCGATGTAGTCACTAAGGCACGTCGAACGTCTAGAATCCTGTAATCTAGTTGACGAACCGTCTCACCTACGGCGGCAACAACCGAAAGGACGTCAAATATGACTAACAGAGAACACAACCCGCTAACCATGGAAGAGAAATGGGTTATCGAGCAGAAGGGTACGGAACGCCCGTTCACCGGCAAATACGACGATTTTTACGAGGAGGGCGTCTACCTCTGCCGCAGGTGTAACGCCGAACTCTACCACTCCGCGGACAAATTCGACGCCAGATGCGGTTGGCCAGCCTTTGACCAGGAAATCGAAGGCGCCGTCGTCCGCCTGCCCGACCCAGACGGTCGAAGGACCGAGATCGAGTGCAGCAATTGCGGCGGCCATCTAGGGCATGTCTTTACCGGGGAACGCCTGACAGACACGGACACCCGTCACTGCGTCAACTCATTATCTATGAGTTTCGTTCCCCGGGGAAAAGAATAGCGGCCTGGTTGGGGTCGACCTGTCCCAAGACGCGCTGCACACCGGCCCATCGCCATTCCTATGCGTTAATTGACGAGCACGGCGGCAGCTAAAGCAAAACTATCGTATACGATCAAGTCTATGTTGAGGCGGCGTTCCGGTCGGCTTTTCGGCTCGAGAGCACTACAACACGCCTGACAAAACCAGCCCAGCTAAGAAATTTAGAAGCTTTTGGCACGTAACGCTTCCGTAATGTTTCCTCCGCTACAATACCGATACTAGTTTGAGCACCCAGTCTCACTCTCTTCCAATCGAGGAAATCATGAGCATGAGCCCGTCCGCCGTCGAGACGCGCCCTCCAACTTCGCTCACCGAAACTACGCCCGTTGACCCGACCAAGGCCGGTCAGGGAAAGCCAAGACGCAGCCGTGACCGCGAGCCCTTCCGTCCCGACCCCATTGATATCACCGTCTATTGGTGGTGGACCAATGACGGCAGGACTGCATGTATGGAGAACCAGTTCAGTGAAATGCCAGCCACCCCGGTACGTTTCCGGTGTGTCGGGTCATTGTCCGCCAAACACCCCCGCCGGTTCCGCATCGACCTGGTCCAGACGTTGGACTGGTTGCCAGAACTCAACCGTAGGGAACTTAAGGCCCTAGGGGTAACCCTCGCGGGAATACTTAGCAAAAAGATGGGAGTTGCAGTGGCAGCGGTGTCCTCGGAAGTGATCGACACTGTTCCCCCCATCTCTCCGTAGCTCAACAGGTGTGAAGACGTCTCACAGACTGACCGGATATTCCCACCCTCAGTTTAGGAGCGGGGCCGTCTGTTTGCCAAGTTTCGAGCTCAACCAGTAGTATTA
>CAZYBD010000172.1:0-5790 GCA_964645515.1 uncultured Dehalococcoidia bacterium
CTGCTTTTCAAAACCTCCTTCGTCAAAGAGAACGTCGCCGCGATGAAGCAAGTAATCGCCCGCTCTGAAGGAATCGCCGTGGTCGTGGGCTACGTGCACCATGGCGAAAATCTGACCAACGCCGCCGCCATCGGGTACAACGGCAAACTAGTGGACACCTATCACAAGATATACCTGCCCAACTACGGTGTTTTTGACGAAGAACGCTACTTCAGCAAGGGCTCCATCTGCCCTGTATACGAGATAGCCGGAGTTAACATAGGCGTCAATGTCTGCGAAGACATCTGGTTCAGGTCCGGCCCCACCTCGGTCCAGCGCGAGGCCGGGGCTGAACTGATCGTCAATATCAACGCCTCCCCATTTCATGTCGGGAAAAGTGTAGAACGCCACGAAATGATCGTCGGTCGGGCTGCCGAAAATCAGCTATTCGAAGCCTACCTCAACACTGTCGGCGGGCAGGACGAACTGGTCTTCGACGGCAGCAGCATAATTTGCGATGCCGCCGGTAACATAGTGGCCCAAGGCCTCGCGTTCCAAGAATCTCTGATCCTGACCGACTTGCAGTTAGATAAACCAGCCAGGGCCGGTCGGAAACGGCCAAAGTGGGAGACCCCAACAATGTTGAAGCGGATTGGCTCTCCCAAATCAGTCCGCGTATCTGCATATAACAACCGGCAACGGCCGCATCTAGATCCACCAGCCACTGTTACTGTGATGGAAGATGTGGAGGAGGTCTACCGGGCGCTGGTTATGGGCGCCGGGGATTACCTGGCCAAGACCGGCTTTGCCAAGGCCATGATCGGGCTCTCGGGAGGTGTGGACTCTGCGCTTACGGCGGTGGTGGCGGTCGATGCTCTGGGGAAGGACAACGTCGTGGGCATAACCATGCCGTCCAGGTACTCTTCGGAAGGCAGCATTACCGACTCGAAAAAGCTTGCGGAGAACCTGGGTATCGAACTGTGGGAGATTCCCATAGAGCCGGCCCATCAGGGGTTCATAGACATGCTGGAAGACCACTTTAGGGGGACCCAGCCCAACGTGGCTGAAGAGAACGTGCAAGCTCGCATCCGGGGCAACGTTCTAATGAGCATCTCCAACAAATTCGGCTGGATCGTCCTGACAACCGGCAATAAGTCGGAAATGGCGATGGGCTATGCCACCCTATACGGCGACATGGCCGGCGGGTTCGCCGTTCTAAAGGACGTACCCAAGACCACTGTCTACGAGCTCTGCCGATGGCGCAATAAGCACTGCGCTTCGTTCGGGAATTCCGCCGGAGCCATCCCCCAGACGATCATCGATAAGCCGCCCAGCGCCGAACTAAAAGAGGAGCAGCTGGACCAAGACAGCCTTCCGCCCTACGAGGAGTTGGATCCGGTCATAAAGGCCTATGTGGAAGATGATTGCAGCTATTCGGATATGGTCGGCCAGGGATTCGACCCAGACGTGGTGCGCCAGGTTATCACGGCGGTGGACCGTAACGAATACAAAAGGCGCCAGGCCCCGCCTGGAGTAAAAATTACACCGCGGGCCTTTGGACGCGACTGGCGGCCGCCCATCGTGAACCGCTATCGTCAAGTGTGACGGGAGCCTCCAGAGCAGCCCTCAGTTTGACACCCCGACGATCATTTCCATTTCCACTTCCACACAGGCCTGAAGCGGCAGTCCAGCCATCCCCGCTGCCAACCGGGCGTGGCGGCCCAGATCGCCGAATAACTCCACCAGCAGGTCCGGCACCATTGCCGATCGCGAAATGGCGCTCAAAACCGGGGGCGGCGTTAACCATCACCAACAGCTTGACCACCTGCTCCACTTTGTCCAAGTCGTCGATAGTCGCCATGATGGAGGAAAGGCAGATGAGCATGGCCTGTCTGGCGGCGTAGCCCTACTCTTCAGTAACCTCACGTTAGACTTTTCCCGTGCTAGGATGGATTTGTTGGCCATCCTAGGGACGTGGCCCGCCACATGCAGCAAATTTCCATCCGGACCGTAGAGACATAGTTGGCCACGGGCGGATCCACAGGACTTAGTTCTAGGCCCATTTCTTTTAGCTTCTGTTAGACAGGCATCCCATACCTCTCACCCCATGATCTAACCGGGCATCCACACGATCGCCTCGACTTCAACCAAGAACTCAGGCCGCACCAGCGCAGAGACGGCGACGGTGGAACTGGCAGGAGGGTTGTTGGGCCAGGTCTCCAAGCGGACCTTGGCGTAGGCAGCATAGTTGCTCATGTCGGTCAGGAAACAGGTAATCTTAGCCACGTCTTCCATCCTACCTCCTGCCGCCGTGATTACCTCGCGAATGCCAGCTATCACCTGGCGAGACTGGGCTTCGCAATCGCCAATTCCCACCACGTTCCCACTGGCGTCGGTGGCCACGTGGCCCGAAACGAACAAAAAGTCCCCCACCCGCATACCGGGCGACAGGTTGGGATTGGGTGGAACCCCCGGCGGAATTATCGGCTGTCTTTCTGGCATCGGCGTTTACTCCCCCTAATTTGAGCTGCGGGTCAGTACCGCCCGAATTTAGCCCAACCATTATACATACGAAACACGCCTAATAGGCGGGTAGCCTAAAGTGATGGACAAGCGTTGGCACCAGTTGGGACTCAGTCCCAATCTCCCCTTTTATCAAGGAGGAGAGGCGTCCTGTTCTCTAATGAACAGGGTTAGGCGACCAACTCCCTGAGCGACCGCGGAACTATAGTGGAGTTGGCAAGAAGAAAGGTCGAGTGAAACGTGGCTGGCCCGTTAGGGCCGCGTCTAATTGGAGTGCTGAGTAAGACGGGAGAATCGCCTTAAGAAGTGGAGTTGGCAGGGACGCCAGTGGCGTCGCGGTTAACCGAGATGCAGCCCCGGACTCCCTCCAGTTTGGAGAACAGCTTGCCCAATTGTTCCAATCCAGTGGTGTGGACGGTGAGTCCCATGGTCACCGTACCGTCCGTTAACTCTTGGGTAATGACCGAAGCAATGTTGACGCCCTCTCCTGAAACAAGCACAGTCAGATCCCGGAGCAGCCCGACACGGTCGTAGGCTTTCATGACAACTCGCACCGGGTATAGCTCTTGGGCCTGCCCCCAATCCACCTTGATGAACCGGTCCTGGTCGTCCTCATGCTTGACGCTGAGACAATCCTGTTTATGGACAGTCACACCCCTGGAGCGAGTCACGAACCCTACTATGTTGTCTCCAGGGATCGGACTGCAGCACCGCCCCCTGCGTGTCAACAGGTCGCCAACGCCTAACACCGAGATCCCAGAACATGGGCTGGACAGCGGGAGGTCGGTGCGGTTTTTGGCCAACGGTTGCTCTGCTTCCTGTCTTGCTTGGGCCAAACGATGAGCCAGTAGACTTTCGGTCATCCCGCCGGAGCCAAAGTTGGCCAGCAGGTCATCCATGGAGTCCAGATCAAACAGGGCCAGGATTTCGTTGTCTTCAAACTTCTGATTCAACCGACGCAACTCCCGACGGAGCATCTCCCGGCCTCTTTGGATATTGGAGCTGCGTTCCTGACGCCGGAACCATTGCCGTACACTTTGCCGTGCGTTGGCCGAGCGTACGTAGCCACGGTTGGGGTTAAGCCAATCAAGGCTGGGGCCGCGGTCTGACTTCGAACTGAAAATCTCTACCGTATCGCCGCTTTGTAGTGGGGTGTCCAGAGAGACCATTTTGCCGTTTACTTTGGCTCCGACGCAGTGATGCCCGAGCTCGGTGTGGATTTTATAGGCGAAGTCCACCGGAGTCGAACCGGACGTCAGCTCGACGATCCGGCCCTTAGGAGTGTATACAAATACCTGGTCAACAAAGATGTCCTGCTTGACGGTCTCGATGAACTCGGCGGTGCCGGTTACATCCCGCTGCCATTCCAGGAGTTGCCGCATCCAGGTCATTTTTTCTTCGAACTTCAAATCCCTCGACTTGCCTTCTTTGTACCGCCAGTGAGCCGCCACTCCATACTCTGCGATCTGGTGCAGTTCGTAAGTCTTGATCTGGACTTCAAGCGGGGCGCCGCCTTCGCAAATCACCGTAGTGTGTAGGGCCTGGTAGAAGTTCTCCTTAGGATTGCCGATGTAGTCGTCGAACTGACCGGGGATGGGATGCCACAATTGGTGGACCAGCCCCAACGCTTTGTAACAGTCGGCGTTGTTATCCACCAGCACCCGGAGAGCAAATAGGTCGTAGATGTCCCTCAACTCTTTGCCCTGAGACTCATATTTCTGCATCTTGCGGTAAATGCTGTAGATGCCCTTGGGGCGACCAACAACCTCGCCCTCGACACCGAATGTCTCCAGCTCTTCGCGGAGCATCGCCGCTACATTTTCGACGTATTCTTCGCGTTCGTCCCGTTTGGCCGCCAGGATTTTGGAGATGTCACGGTACTTTTGCTCGTCCAGGTGTCGGAAAGCCAAGTCGTCTAAACGCCATTTGATATCCCAAATTCCCAGGCGGTGAGCCAGCGGCGAATAGATGTCCAGGGTTTCTTGGGCTATTCTCCGGCGTTTATCTTCGGGCAGCGCATCCAACGTCTGCATGTTGTGCAAGCGGTCGGCTAGCTTGATCAGCACGACCCGGATATCCTCCGCCATCGACACCAACATCTTGCGGAGGTTTTCAGCGTAGAGGTTGTCCGGGTCATCCTGCACATCCGACAGTTCATCGTCGTCGGGATTGTGCAGCCGGATATCCATGCGAGTGAGCTTGGTCACTCCGTCCACCAGCTTACTGACTCCTGGACCAAAGCGCTGGCAGACCTCATCCAAAGAAACACCGCAGTCCTCGACCACGTCGTGAAGGAGGGCGGCGATAATGGTCTGGTCGTCTAAGCGAAGATCGGCGAGGAAGAGGGCGGTTTCCAGAGGATGGGCGATATAGGGTTCTCCGGACTTGCGGTGCTGACCGTCATGGCACTTGTCGGCGAAAGCATAGGCCTGTCCCACGGCGTTCGCAGCCGGTTCGGGTAGGTAAATGGCTACCCGATCGATTAGAGTCCTAACGGCTTCTGAAGTAGCTACCCCAAATTTATAATGCCGTATATCGCCAGTGGATTTATTGTAATACGGGGGTAGCAGAGCGTCCAAATACACGCTTATTGGAAAATAAAGTCTAACTTGTTTGCCTTCAAATTGCCACCGAGTTGAGGGCCGGTAGCTCCGACTCCGCCAAGATGGAAGTGGTTCCTCATCAACTCCCTAGACTAGCTAATGCTAGACGGGAGGAGTAATCTAGTGACGATCATTGCCAAGATTCAGACGATGCTTCCTGTGTATCTACCCGCCGTCTAGAACTCCTCCACCACTCATGTCGATTTCCACCTCCATTTCCCAGAGCAACCGGTACAAGTATTGGGTATTCGGCGCTCTGGCCATAGGCACGTTCGCTTCCGTTGTCGACCACGGCACCGTAAACGTCGCAATGCCCTCCATTTCCAAGGATTTCCAGACCACCTTGCCCAGTGTCCAGTGGGTCTCCATCGGCTATGCATTGACGATCAGCGCACTGCTGTTGCCCATGGGTCGGCTGGCGGACATGATAGGTCGCAAGCGCATGTACCTCTTGGGCGCCGTAGTGTTGGTGATCGGTTCCGTTGGAGCAGGGCTGGCCCCTGACCTCGGCTGGTTACTGGTGGCCCGATTTGTGCAGGGCTGCGGGGCTGGCATGACCCAAGGGACCAGCATGGCCATTATCACTGGGGTCTTTCCTGCCAAGGAACGAGGCCGGGCCATCGGTCTGATCATGACCACCGTCGGCGTAGGTGCGGTGGCCGGTCCGGCAATCGGCGGGGTAGTG
>CAZYBD010000173.1:0-5886 GCA_964645515.1 uncultured Dehalococcoidia bacterium
GTCTGATGGATAACTTGACTGTCGTTTTCCCGATTGCCGCTGATGGAAAATACAAAGGTGCCAAATCTCATACGGAGCCTACTGCGGTTCCTCCTTTAGCCAGATGAACGGAGAAAAAGTCCAAAGTCCGGGACCACGACATTTGAGAAGCAACTTTCTTGTATCTGGATTCGGTGTAGTCCATAAACGCGTGGTCAGAATCTGGATAGGTGTAAAACTGATGGGGCTTGTTCAGCCGGGTTAACTGCGCGTCCAGATTAAGCTTGTCGTTGGCTGAGGGATTTTCGTCCAGTTCGCCAAAGTGGAACAGGATCGGGCATTGGATATTGGCTGTCATCTCGAAAGGTGTTTCGTGGCTGGCACCCCAGGTAGTCATGAGGTCGCCACCGTAATAGGGAACGGCTGCCTTGAAACGAGGATCGGACGCCGCGGCCAGCCAGGTTATCCGGCCGCCCATACAAAAACCGATGATACCGATCCGTTGGCCGTCAACGACTGGATGTCCTTGCAGGAAGTCAACGACCGTGCCGATGTCGGCCACAATATCAGGGTCGCTCAGGTGCTGTATCCGGACCGTTCGGTCGGCTAGCATCTCCTCGGTGCAGCGGTGGAATAGGTTGGGCGCCACCGCAACGTATCCTTCATCAGCCAGTCTGTCGGCTATGTCCCGGATGAATTGGTCGACTCCCCCGATGTGCTGACTTAACACCACTGCCGGGAAAGGACCGGGGCTATCAGGTAGACTGCTGTAGACATCCATGTCTTTTCCGCCCACCGTAACCGTTTCCCAAGAAGAAGTTGCCATCGCCCTCCGACGGAAGTTGCTGGTTGATGCTCCTCACGATAGGTGACAAAACGATAGGTGACAAACTGAGATCCTGGATCGAGTCCCAGTCTATGGCTCACGGAATTATCGCACATCCTACCGGGCCCGGCACTCCTGATGGACGGACAAGGGAACGGCTAAGGAGAAATTATAGGAGGTTTGGGGCCAGGTGGCGGTGGCGACTTTCCAGCTCAGAAGCATGTCCCTCCCCACGACGACTTTTGGGATCCGGAGGTTGACCTCCAACTTCCTGGCCCCGATCCGTGTTAGGATGGCCGCGTGGACGGATTGCGCTCGGTGCCCCGGCACTGTCGCCGCACAGCAATTGGCTTGCTTGAAGGAGTCAGGAGAGAAGCATGAAGGTCCAAGTTTATACCCAGCCAGGTTGATTCAGTTGCCGGACGGTGGAAGAGTTCCTCTCGTCCCATGGTGTTCTGTACGAACACTACGACCTACAAACCGATAGCCAGGCGGTTTCCGATCTTCGAGAGCGAGGGATCAAGTCCTTGCCCGTAACTATTGTGGATGACACCGAGGTTATCATCGGTTACTATCCCAAGAAGCTGATTCTAGCGTTGAAACTCGACGTCCAAGTCAACTTGTCCGGCAAGATTACCTGGTTGGCAGAAAAATACGATATCGTCATGAACGCGGGCATTAGGGCCACCCGCCAGTTTTCTCAGGAGCAACTGGATGCCACAGTCAATTGGCGACCTTGGTCGCTACGGGATACCATGGTGCATATACTGTCGTTCCCTGAAATCGCCTACCTGAGCCACGAAGTAGGTAGCATGAGTTGGGAAGACATGGAGGCTTCCGACGAACGCCTCAAGAATGTTACCACCTGCCGTGCCATCTCCGAGTATGGTAATAAGGTCAGGAAGGACATTGCGGAATTCTTCAGTACCGGCAACTACGAAGCCTTCGACCGGGAAGTGCCCGCCCATTACGGCGGAGAAGTCACTGTGCTGGAATTGATGAATATCATTCTCAGCCACAGTACTCACCACCTGAAACAGGTGTACCACTACATGGAAACAGAGCTAGGCATGACGTTGGACCGGCCGGCCACGGAAGCTGACTTGGACGGGATCGCGACGCCTGATGCCCTTATCTAAGGTCAACAGATCTCAGAATAGCGACAGTCTGTTGGTTCATTTAGCGCCGCCCGTTGGAATCTGGCTCTCAAATTCTGAAAGCTCGCGCTTAAAAAATCGCCAGCGGGTTCACCGGAGAGCCGGTGGCATTCTTGAACCGCAGTGGCGCTACATTGAACATGAACTCCCAGCGGTTGAGCTGCTGGCAGACTTTCACCAGCTCCTCGCAATTGCCAGCGTCAATCAGCCACAGTCCCATGCCGACAATGCCCACCTTGTGTATTGGCAGCCCGATCGTCGGGTAGCCGCTGGGTTCGGCGTCCACCGAGGCGTCCCCGCCCAGTAGTGATACACCTCTTTCTTTGAGCCACGGGAGCGTTTCTGCGTGCAGCCCAGGTCTACCCGACTCGGGCGGCCCGAGTTCTCGGCGCCTCTTGTACCAGCCGAAGCGCACCATCAGTGCGTCGCCTTCTTCCACTCGTACCCCCTGGGCCTTTTCAGCTGCCTCAAGATCTTCGGTGAAAACAGTTTCACCTGCTTCGAGCCAAGGCTTCCCTTTGACCTTAGCCACGTCTAGCATGACGCCTCTCGTGACCACGCCGTTCTGGGCCTTGTCGATGTCCAGGCTGTTGGCTTTGGTGTCCGAGTTGACCTCAGATGCCGGTCTGCCGTTGTACATTCTGCCGTTCCACGCCTGGTGGCATAGACTGTCCAGGTGGGTGATGGTTAAGCCGTGGAACGAAAATCCGATGAAGTCGGCCGTGCCTCCGGGGCCTTCATCTGGGCAGCTGTCCCCAGCACGCAGCATGTAGTGGAGAGGTGGTATGGAGGTAACGTCCGCCGCCCCTTCGGGTACTATCAACCGGGAGCATGAAACGCTGATGCCTTCCTTGACCAGGCCCGCTGCCTGAGCCCTCTTGGCGTCGGTGACCAGGTTAAGGGTGCCCAATTGATCGTCGGCGCCCCAACGTCCCCAGTTACTCAGCGAATCGAACCACTCGATAACCTCGGTCTCCGTAGGTGCCTGCGTTGTTGCCATGATGCCCTCCTTATTTTGTGGGGGTGTTCGCTCCGGGTTGATGGCGCCAAACAGACTGCATTTCACCCTGAATGCAGCGAAGAGTCTTGTTTTGTGAACTGAGCCTTTCTCGAGGGACCCCGTCCCAGCGTTTTCGTAGATACGTTAATTAGAATGCCTGTTTTATTGCAACGCCTTCTCAATTAGGCATCGACTCGGGATCCAACTTCCCTCATTTCGGGGAAGACTGGAATCCAGATGCGCAAACGTGGAGGGGTTTCTGTATTTAAGGGCGCGCGTCCTGTCGTGGGTTTTTCGACTCCGGCACAACGGCGTGTTGGTGCCCGGCGAGCAAGCTAGGCGGGGCCCAGGTCGTCAATAGCGCCGTCAATGTAGAGGATCTCCACTGTTCGGGTCACCGCGGCTTCCAATTGGGAGCGTGACTGCGCATCCAGTCCTCCGGCCAGCCGCTCAACTATCGCCGACACCGGAGTTCGGCCGTCGATCAACGACACCGCACTGGCCACCAGTTGGCTACAAGGTGTTCCTTCAGGCTGGGAAACGCTGCTCAAGGTGTGGCCCCAAACGAACTCCCCTTCCGCCAAGACTGGCCGCCGGGCCACGCACACCCCTTCGGATAGCCTGGGTACCGCGGTTATAAGCTGGTTGCGTTGAGGGTTGGCACGCAGTGTCGTGATCTGCCGTCCCCGTGCCTCTCGGGCGGCCTCTGCTTCTTTTATGCTGGAAACAAACTCGATGGGCGCTTCGCCCCGGTCCAAGACGGCACGTTCGTAGCCGCGCGGCGGTTGCCCAGCCACCGCCTGAATGAAGCTGTGACGGGGCGAGTATCCCTGCAGCTCGGTTACCCGCCGCGCCTCCCAGAAATACGACTCGGCGCTCAGGTTGCTGGAGTAGAACAACCTGGCCAACTCACGGAACTGGCGGTACTCCTTGTAGTAGAGTTCCTGGTAGACCTGCCCGGCGCCCCCGACCAATTTGCTATCGGCCCCGTCATCCTGTTTTAGGGCTGTCGTTGTGTAGGCTGCGGCCATCACACCGGACATCAATGCCAGGTGGACGCCCGAGGAAAACAGGGGGTCTACGAAACAAGCGGCGTCTCCGGCGATAACATATCCTGGGCCCACTAGCTTTTCCGCCGAGTAAGACCAGTCGCGGACTACCTGCGGGCCGGTGGCCCATTGGGCGTTGGACAGGTGCATACTGGTATGTGACGTCTGAGCCAGTTGGTTGGCCAGGAATGCCTTTGCTCCAAGCCGACGTATACCGTTCTGCCCGGCCTGGTTGTCCACCACGGCTCCCACGCTGGTCCAACCGGTATGCAGCGGTATGCTCCAGAACCATCCGTGAGGGTACGATTCTATGAATATGTTGTTCCCATCGGGTGAGGGCAGAGTTGCCGCGCCGCTGAAATAGGCGTATACGGCCAGGTTTTGGAAGAAGGGGTCCCAGCGCTGCACCTTGGTATGCCGGGCTAGGAGGGCCGATTGGCCTGTGGCGTCAACCAAAAACCGGGCAGCGATTTCACCTCGCATGTTGGAATCCGAGACCCATCGCACTCCAGAGGCGCGCCCCTCTCGGAAAAGGACTTCTCCTACCCGTTTCCCCTCCATTACCGTAACCCCGCTGGTCCGGGCGTTTTCCAACAGAAGTTGATCGAATTGGGGGCGCCAGACCTGGTATGAGTGCGGATACTCATGGCTGGCCTCCTTGAAGTACCAACTCCAAGGCTCGAGGTCCCGCCCCCAGACCATGGTCGCCCCGTATTTTGGTAGGAACCCCGCCTGCTGGATGGCGGGCATTACCCCCAATTCCTCTAAAATGGGCATGCTGGCAGGCAGAAGTGATTCACCCACGTGGTCCCGTGGGAACCGGTGTCGCTCGAGCAGTGTAACTCGCCATCCGTTCTTGGCCAACATGGTTGCCGCGGCGCTACCGGCGGGACCGCCGCCTATCACCAGCGCATCGGTTTCGAGGGCAGGAACGGTCATTTAAACACCTGTGGTAAACGCTCGGTGACTAAATACAGAACCCCCTGGCGACCCCGGCAGATGCGGGCGCCGAGGGGATTCTATCTGCAGTGCGGGTCCCTATTAGTAGACCGGCGAGTCTGTCAGTCTTCGCCGTGGCCACTGTCAACGTTTGGGATTTCGTCTTCGTAAGGTTGGCCCGTGGCTGGGTTCACTTCGAACGAGCTGGGTAACTCCAGCTCCTTCGCGATCTCCTTAACTGCTGGGATTACCTCCTCGCCCATGAGCCGCAGGCTTCGCATGGAGTCTTCATGGGTCATGGCGCCGTCGCCGTCCCAAAAGAACACGCTGCCTGGCCGCAGGTACTCCAACACGTGACGAATTTTGGGGATTACGGTCTTGGGAGTCCCGGAGATGATCGTGTAGTCGGCGATCTGCTGCTCGTAGGGCCGGCCTAAGACCGCGGCCGCTCCGCCTCGGTTTGCAGTGGAAGACGCCTGGGTCGGCAAAATCCTCTTGCGGGAAGTCAGACCGGGGAGAGTCACTAGGGCCGGGTTAACCGTACCTTCATTGCCAGCCAGGAACGGGTTGCTGGGGCCTTGAACGAACTTCCGTCCCGCCTCTTCCGCCAATTCCTCAGTCTCGTCCACATGGACTTTCCAGAGGTAGCCAAGGTTCTGGGGCCCCGACTCGTAGCCAAGCTCGGACGCCCGGTCATGGTACATCTGGAACGCCTGCCGGGTCGGTTCCAGTTCGGTGGATAGCATGATGTACGGGATGCGCTTTTCGGCTGCCCACATCAGTGAATCGCGGCTCACCACGCCCGGTAGCCATACCTGAGGGTGAGGCTTCTGGTATGGCCGGGCCCATGGGTTTACGTGGCGGTACTGATAGTGTTTCCCTTCCCACCGGAAAGGACCTGGAGTGGTCCAGGCTTTAACAATAAACTCGTGGGCC
>CAZYBD010000174.1:0-15011 GCA_964645515.1 uncultured Dehalococcoidia bacterium
TTGAAATTGTCAGTTATGTGATCGAGGTAATAATCTTGATCGGCTTTAGAACTATCGTTTCCATTAAGACTTGCTAATCTCGTGACAGTGTCGAAGATTTGATCTTCTTCAGCAGCTGCTTTATCACTGCAGGCTACTAACGCTACAACACAGGCTAGCATTACTAGTAGTATCGGTATTTTCATAATGGAGTTCTACCTCCAACATTGGCCATAAACGAGGCCTCAAGGCTGATGTCGGCGCCTTGAGGCCTGAGTGATGCGAACCAAACCCGCGTCATCTAGTGACGAAGTGCCAAGGCCTTAGGAAAAGGTAATCGATCAAGTATGAAGGCCTTAGTAATAGTACCGACCTGCCTTGCAATTTACAAGTAATTTACTCACGCAGCCGAAGTTGAAATTAACGGGCGCGTCCGGAAAGTACGCCCCGTCGGTTCTGGGGTACTGGAATCGGGCAACTTGGTGACGGCGTAGATGAACAAGCCCTTGGAATGGACTGTTGGGTTCTTCTTCTGATTTGGAGCACCGGCTTGCTTTTACGCCGACTCACCCTGGTAAATCTCGCCCATCCCTTCTCCAAGTGCTATGCTGGAAGCCCAACTTTCTTGGCCTAGGAAAAGTACAACGGAGGACGAATTGAGGCTCCGATGTTCGATCTGATTAACGAGATTGAAGCCCATGGCATATTGCCCACCAGGTGGCTTCGAGAAGCCGCCAACGACGACGTAATTTTTACGGAGCGTTACAAAATCCCTGAAGCCAATTTTCAGCCGGCCACCTTGGATCTCCGTTTGGGCGAAACAGCCCACCGGTTGCGTTGTAGTTTTCTACCTGATTCAAGCTCCGTCATGGAAAAACTGGCGGACCTCGGCATGGAGGAGATCGACCTGAGAGATGGCGCGATCCTCGAACGGAATCGGCCCTATTTAATCCCGCTGATCGAAGAAATGCGGCTCCCAGAGTACATCCAAGCCAAGACCAACCCACGCAGTTCCACCGGCCGCCTCGACATCTTTACCCGCGTCATTACCGACCGCAGCCACAAATTCGATGAGATCGCCGCTGGCTATCAGGGGCAGCTCTATCTGGAGGTGGTCTCCCGATCTTTCACCATCAAGGTGCAAACGGGGCTCTCACTCAACCAACTGCGGCTGTTCAAAGGTGATCCTCGGTGTCAGCCTCGGGAAGTACGCCAACTCCACCGGGAACAGCCGGTGGTGCTGGACCAGCGAGGTCAGATCGAGCAGTTGAGTGAGCCTGGGGATGACAACTCGGTAAACCTGGGAGTAGATCTAATCGGACAACCCAACGGTGTGGGCTACCGCGCCAAGAAGAACAGCAATCTTCTAGATCTTTCCCAGCGGGACCACTACGACCCAGGCGACTACTGGGAACCAGTCGTGGCCGAAAAGACCAACCGGATCGTCCTGGAGCCTGAGGAATTCTATTTGTTGACCGCCGCCGAAAGCGTCAGGGTTCCTCCGGAGTACGCCGTGGAAATGACCGCCTTCGACCCATCCAGCGGCGAACTCCGGACCCACTACGCCGGGTTCTTCGACCCAGGCTTCGGCTATGGCGACAACGGCAAACTGGCCGGGGTCCAACCGGTCATGGAAGTCAGAGCCCACGATGTCCCCTTCATGATCGAACACGGCCAGAAAGTATGTACGCTGACATACGAGAAGATGTTGGAAGCTCCGGACAAACTGTACGGTCCCAAGATCGGCTCCTCCTACCAAGGAGCCGGACTGGTGCTAAGCGGACATTTCAAGCCGACGCCCACTCACCAGAAATTCTAGCTTTTCGGCAGTGGAGGGGCGCAGCGGGCAGCTATCAGGTATTCATCAGCAAGCTCGATCTGGAACCACGTGAGGCCCTTGGAATACCAAGGGTTCTTTTATTTCCCCCGAAGAGTTAACGGTTGACCGGTCTACGCCACGATTGGCTGGGCGATGATCCAGAGACTGATCACCGTGTAAATCACCATCAAAGTCAGCATTGGATACTGGCTGGTCAGCACCGCCGACCGGTCGCGGAAGCTGCGGGCCGCCACTACATGGGAGAGGTACACCGCCAACACGTGCCCCAACACGATGACGGCCAAGGAGAGGAACCAAACGACTCGGGCGTTAATAATGGCTATATTGACGGTGTAGTCAACCGTGCCAAATAGGTCCCACCCAAACCCGAAGGGGTCAGAGGCCAGTTGGATTATCAGTTGCCCTTGGACCAGTAACAACGTGATGAAATGGGCTATATTGTAAGCCAGCGCTATGGGAATCAGCGAAAAGGCGAACATCCGGGCCATTTCTATAACGCCGGTCTCCTCCCCCACAGTCTGGGTCATAAATTGGGAGAAGAGTAGGTAGACCAGGAAAAAGCCCACCGGGAAGAGCAGGACCACCAGGGTGTCGGCCAGTGTCAGGCTATTGAATAACTGGTTCGTTGACCCTCCGAAAGCGTTGACAACGGCCGATTGGAAGTCGACCCACGCCGAGGTGGCGCTAAAACCGTCGAAGGTGACGGTGGCCAGTAGCAGCACCACCATCGCCAGGAGATCGTTGGATATCCGCTCGTTACGTCCCAAGCCCACGGCGAAGGGCCTGAGGTTTAGCTCCCGCCGATGAGAGCGTTCGAAGCATTCATAGCAATCGACACATTCGCCGTCTCGATCCAAGCATTCGTGACTGCAGGCTTTGCAGACCGCAGTGTCGATGGTCCTGACCTCGGTGAGTGAGAAACGAGAGAACATGCCGAAGACCACAGAGAAGGCCTCGCCGTTGCGGAGCCAAACGTTCTTCCCAAAGACCACCATACCCCCCAAAGTCACGGCAGTGTAGGCGACTGCCATCAAAGCAACCCGGTTGGGCAGACCCGAATCAGGGTAGGCGTCCTGGACCCAGACAAAACCAGCAAATAGCACCAATGCAGGCCACATCCCCCAAGCCCGTGGATAGGCCACAAGGGGAACAAAGCCACTTCCATCCCGCAGTTTGCAGTAGACCCACTCACTCCATTCGAAGATTATTTTCCAAGGGTTGACGAGGGCCCAGAGGTTGCCCAAAAGGGCCACCACAAAAGCCATTCCCACCCACCAAATCACCCAAATGAAAGTGGGGCTGAAGTTCAGCATCGACGACTGATCGCCCACCAGACCGGTGGCAACCAGCAACCCCAATAGAAACACCGACAGCAGTTTGATTGGAAGCAGCCACCAGGTCGAGGGCAATACGGCCCTCACCACCGGCACGGAGAGCAGGTCATACCGCCAATAGGAGTGGGTGGCCCTGGCCCGCAAAAATAGGGAAAGAATGACGAACGAGGCCCCCACCACAACCGCAGCGCCGATCAAGAACCACCCCAGCGGAATCGGCAATTCGGTACGTTCCCCAAACCCGTGGGCGTACGCCGGCCAGGCCACCAAGGCCGTCGCCCCAGCCACCAACGACAGAAGCACTTTCAGTTTGGTCATAAGGTATCTATCCCGGGCTCGCTATCTCTAGCACTTATCTCGGATTGACCTCCAAGAAGCCAAGATCTACCTCTCCCTCTTCCCCGTGTTCGGCATGTTCCTCTTTGTGTTCGCCCTTTCCATCATGCCCGTCGGCTCTACCCTCAGCATCAAACTCGGCGTGGCGTCCACTAACCACTGTTTGGAGAACGGAAGTATTGTTGACCCAGGTTATGACCGTACCAGGCTTGGCGACAACGTCCATCGGACTAGCCGCGGGTTCGGTGTATTCAATCAAGATATCGGCTGGAAGGTGAGAATCGTCCGAGACCATAATCGAGCCAAACAGCTCCGGCCGAAGATGACTATGGAAGCGAATCATTTCCTCCGCCATGTGTTCATGAATTTCAAAGGTGAAGCTGTCACCTGGTCCCAATTCCGCTGACTCAAAAACATCACCATGTCCATGGTCTTCTTCCTTGGGGTGGAAAGCGATACGGAACCGCCCGGTGGCTTCGGCCACAAACATAAATTCCACAGGGCTTGCCCCGCCGACGTCCTTTTCTATGTTGTAGGTGTGGAGGTGGAAATCGCCTCGTTCGTCGGAATCGACAACCAAGGTAACGGTGTCATCTTGCTTGACCTCGATGGTCTTCGGGCTCATTTCTCTTTGGACAATGCTCACCGGTATGTCTAATTCCTGCGGGTCAACGCTGCTGCAGGCAGTAATGACCAAGAGCATAAGAAGCGCCGAAGCGAACACCGCTAACCCGATTCGGTGATTATTAAACTTCATCTTCAATTCCTTTTAGGACCTAGATTGGAGCGACGGCCGCGCTGCCTCTGGGACCAAATTAATGACCCCACCACCAGCACCGCGGCCACGCCTATTATGACAAACAACAAATTGACTCCGCCAGATTCTGTCACTTGAAACGGCACTTCCAAAGTCCCAGGCCCTAACGGGCCGTCCGCGGCCACAGTTAAGGTCCAGCGTCCCAAAGTGTCCAAAGGGATGTCCCCTTCATAGAGCTGCGGAATTAGCGGTGTGTTGAGAGCCAGCACTTGGACCGGAGCGGCGCCTGGTCCGGGGCCAGTTGCTGTCATCAAAATTCTGGCGTTGGTAACGTCGACGTTCTCTGCGGCTGCCTGGATCCGGATACTGAGGTGTAACAACCCCACTTTTGGGCTGCCGGGCACGATCCCAATCCTGAGAAGGTAAGGTCCTGCTACGGCATCGTTGGCTATAATCCGGGCAGTCCCGTTAGCCGATGCCTCCCGGTTCAGACCAACAGCAAACGCTGTCGTGATCGCCAGTAGAAGTAGCATAAGAACCGAAAGTTTGGACGCCATTTTATAAAGACCCCTCAGAATTTGATATAACCGGAGTAGAGGCCCGGACCGATGGCGCGGGTATTGAAAAGACAGGGAGGTGCCTTAGTTAGATTGAGTTGGGGCTAAATACGAGGAGGCTTCTTCGGCCGGGGAACGAATGCGCCAATTTGAACGGCGTCGTTTCCTATGATGCCCAACATGGAGACGTCACCAAGACCACGTGCATCGTATTCGAGGTCTGCCAGCGGTCCGCTCAGGCCAGCGAAAACGTAACCAATGCTGTCGGTGGTAGTCAAAAACACGACTCCGTCCGGCGGAGGCACCCACTCGTCACCGTCAAGCATCAGGGCCGCAAGGTCCGCGTGGTGATCGTGGGAGTGGCCTTGGGCATCTTCGTAGAAATGGAGGTGACCCGCCTGCTCCGTCCCCAGAGAAATGTGACTGTGGCCAAACTGACGTTCCGCGTAGTGGTGGTCTAACGTAGGGCCGAGAAACAACAATAGCAGAGCCCCCACCACAAGAACAGCACAGCCGCGCCCGAACCGTGAGGTCACGTCCAATCAGACCAGCCTGTTCTCATCTGCAACCCATCGCCAGCCTATTATAGCCCCGTGTGTGCTACCCAGACAGCACAATCTCTGTTTGTCTCGCCAACCCAAACAGCGGCGATCAAATACCCGGTAGTGGATTTCGGCTTTCCCTGGAATCACAGAACGGGTCAGTCGCTGTGCCCCAGACGAGGGCAACTCGCTTGTCACTTCCAAACCGAAATTTCAAGAGGCTGCGTCCGCACCAGATAAACGTGAAGGGCAAAACGACGTCTTTCCCTTCACGCGACACATTCAGTTTTGGCAGCCGGACTTTGGAGCCCCAGGCTACTCTCCGGTCAAGTCAGTGAGTTGCGGCATTACCTCGTTCGCCAGTAGGTGGACCGACTTCTGGTAGGCCGCACGATTTTCAGTGTGATCGAAGGTAAGCCACAGGAGAGTTCCGAAGCCGCCGACCATCTCGTAGAGGTCTCGGATCTTGCGTGCCACGGTATCCGGCGAGCCCACCAGCCACAGGTTGTCGCACATCCATTCGACGGTTACATCGTCGTCGGCCATATTAGGGTTGTCCTTCATCACGTTGATGAATGGGTAAACCCCTTGAGTGAACAACGGGCGCAGATAGTCCCTCCAGGCCCGGCCGGTCATCCCGTTGAGGGCACCTTCTCGGGCCTCCTCATCTGTGTCTGCGACCCAAATGTCCCGGACGATCCGCCAAGAACTGCGCGACGGCGCCGGTCTTCCGGCGCTTTCGGCCCCGGATAGGACTGAGTCCCAGTGACTGGCGACATAGACCGCATTCAGGCCTAGGCTCAGCGGGATATAGCCCCGCTCACCCGCGATCTTCAGCGTATCGGATCCAGGACTGGCCGCCGCTATCCCTATGGGAGGGTGTGGCTTCTGGTAAGGTGACAGCCACGTTCGAAGGGTAGCGTACTCGTGCTCTTTGGGGTCAGGAATGTTGAAATTCCAGTACTTGCCTTTGTACTCGAACGGGCCGCCGATGTGCTCCCACAAGCTCAGGATGATGTCCAACCCCTCCCGGGTCATTTCCCTGTGCTGGTTTCCCTGCATGTCAATGTCGAACATTTCGTGGTCGCTCTGAAGCCCGCCGGCCCCGATACCAAACATATAACGGCCCTGGGCAAGGTGATCGGTGAAGGCCACGCGGTGCGCCAGTTCCACTGGGTTGTGGAACGGGAGCAGGTGGGCGCCGGTGGCCAGGACGATGTCTTTGGTCTGCTTCAACGCCTGGGCAATCAGCAGGTCGGGGGACGGATTCGGCTCCCACAATGCGGTGAAATGTTCTCCGATCCAAGCCTCACTGTAGCCGGCTTCATCCACCAGCGAAAGAGTATCCAAGTCCCACTGTTGGGCATCGTATGGGGTGCGTTCCGGCGGGTGGGATGGCATCAAAAAGAGTCCCGATTTCAATTTGTCCTCCTGTCGTGACAATGCACCTTATGTCTATCTGTTGGAAAACATTAATACGGAATCCGACGGGAGTCAAATGCAAGCCACCAACGACGGGCGGCAGATAATGCGCTGTGGTCCGCCTAGAGAACAGAAGACTACGCTGGAAGATGGTGGGCCTGGATGGACTCGAACCAACGACCTCGGTCTTATCAGGACCGCGCTCTAACCGCCTGAGCTACAGGCCCACAAAGAGGGCATGGCCTTGGGCCACGCTTGAATTATAGCGATTGAGTCTGCAGTAGACAAGAAAGGGAGATTGCTAGGCCTGTCCGGCAGAGCCGTTCGGGCCGTTCCCAGCGATGGATGGGCTCCCACCAGTTTCGGGTTACTGTCCATCATCACTAGGTACAGGGATGTCCCTTGGTGGAGTCGGTTGCCGTCGCAGGGCCGCGCCGCCGGTCTGCCCGCCCGGTTGTAGCCGCTCTGAGCTGCTGAATTCTTGCGGCCAGCCGTCGGAGAACTGGAGGGTGCGCACAGGGTAGTTGATAACTATCCCCTCTTCTCTGAACCGACGGTGGAGACCTCTAATCAACGCCGATTGCAGGTCGAAGCTAGCCAGCCGATCCTTGGCCTGGAGGAACAACCAAAAATTCACGTTGGAGTCTCCGAAAGAGTCAAATGCGAACCAAGCCCCGTACTCCTTGATCGCATTGGAATCGGTTTCCAACAGTTCTTCCATCACCTCCCGGGAGACCCGCTCCACCTCATCGAGGTCGCTGTCGTAGCTGACGCCACAGGACAAGTAGACATTGACCGAAAGGATCGGCTCAGCGTAGTTAGTGATGATGGTATCGGAAAATCTGGCGTTGGGGATAATCACGAGATTGTTGCCCCAGGTACGGATCCTAGTGCTGCGCCATCCCACCGCCATCACGTAGCCAGCAATGCCACCCTCCAACTCGATGTAGTCGCCGGTGGTGATCGCGCCTTCGGTCATAACGTAAGTACCGGCGAATAGGTTGGCCAAAGTGGGCTGAATCGCTAGAGCCACTGCAAGGCCACCGAGACCCAGACCAGCAATGAGCGGGCTTATGTTAATCTGGAGCACGTCCAGTATCAAGAGAGCGCCCACTCCGTAGATGACCCCAACGGCGGCCCGGCGCAACAGCGGGAAGAAGCGGACGTCTATTACATGGGTCGTCCTTTCCGCCAGGTTTTCCAGGTACCAGTCCAAAGCCCTTGACACCAGACCCACAACTACCGAAATGCCAACGATGATGCCGAGGGCCCGGGCAACCGTATTGACCCGGTCTTGTTGAGTGTCAGTCAGGTCCAGAGGCAGGGTCAACGCCAGGTAGATACCTAGGATCACAATGCCTAACGTGATAGGCCACCGGACAGACCGGACCATCTGGGTGTCCAGGTTGGTAGGGGTCCAGTGCGTGAACCGGACAACCAGCGGAACCAGGAGCTTGTGGAAAATAAACGCCACCAGCATGGCCATGGCCACGATTACAACAGCGGTAACCGGGTCGAGCCAGACAGGGTCTCCCAACCCGAAACGGGGCAGAATAGCGTGGAAGGTCAAGGAATTCTCCGGAGGCGAGCCGAGTGGAACCATGGTCTTTTGCGTGGGCGATTATACCAGTTATTAGCTTTCGACCGGCATCAGCGGCGGTCAGCTGTTCGCAAATAGGTGGGCGAAGCCCCACCGTAGACCCCCTATAGGAATCTCCTGGATTCCGGTCTTGGGCCGAACAAATGAGTGGAAGGGCCTGAGATATTCCGCACTAGGAACTGGCCATTAAGCCAGCCGCTCCAAAAGCGACGGCAATATCTCACCCGAGGGCCCTGTAAGAGCCAGATCGCACCATGGAGTGAGGTCAGTCGCCTCAGGGTTGATTTCAATCAACACCGCACCCGCCTCTTTGGCGAGCAGTGGGAGGCGGGCGGCCGGATTAACGGTCCCGGACGTCCCCACCAGCAGCATGCAGTCGCATTGCTCCGCTTGTTCCCGGCAGGCCCGCAGGACGTTGGGCGGAATGGGCTCGCCAAACATTACGGTATCCATCTTGATTACCCCGCTACAATCGGGGCAAACTGGCGGCAGTCCGTTGATAACAAAGTCTTGTCGAGGCCAACGATGGCCGCATCCGGTGCACCGCAGCCAAGTCCGGTTGCCGTGTAGTTCCAGCAGTGCCCGGCTCCCCGCCATGCCGTGCAGGTTGTCCACATTCTGAGTTATCGTGCACCTCAAGAGACCCCGCTGTTCCAGTTCCACCAGTGCCAGATGCCCGGGGTTGGGTGCGGCGCTTTCCACCGCCAATTTCATTTCGTAAATCGGATTTCCCGGTTCTATTTCGCCCTGGAGCCGGGACTCCCACCAAGCTTTAGGGTCTTGGGCAAACTCCTTGTAGGAAAGCATGGGTGGGTGTCCAAATTTGACCCAAAGACCTCCGGGCCCCCGGTAAGGTGGGATGCCGCTCTCCACCGAAAGCCCTGCCCCGGCCAGCGCGACCACATGGCTGGAGCCGCGCACCAGCGAGGCCGCCTGCCCCAACTTTTTCTCTAATTCTAGTGTGAGTCCCATCGCGACTTTGAGCCCGCGCTAGTCTAACAGGTCGGCCACGTTTTGTTCGCTGACCCCGCGGCAGTGATTCTCGCCCATTGGTTAGCCCCCAGATAACGCGTTCAGGAGGAGTATATCGATAAACACTGCAGCCGTGGGGGTACAGTGGCTACTCCGAGAACTTGGGTGGTGCCTCCGCTATAATGGAAGAGGGGGAACCCCTCGGGCCCCAACATAGAAACGAAACGGCAGGGGCTTAGCATTCAAGCCGAGATCGCCTCGCCGGCGCGGAAAACCTCCGCAATTTCCTGTCGTTCCAGCGGCCCCTCCGAGATTACCATCTGCCCTCCGACATTCAAGCACTCCAATGGTGACTGCGGCAAAATTAGCGCCGCCGCCGTGACTACAATCGCACCGTACCGCCAGCGGGCTGGACAACCCAATGTCTCCCCAGCAGGCTCAAAGACCATATCAGTGAAGCCAAGTTCGGGCAAAACCCGTTGGGCCCGCGGCCTTAATGCCCGCACCAATTCCACCGTCACAAGCTGGCCGTTAGGCACCAGCTCGGCCAATATCGCGGCTCGGCAGCCGCTCTCGGTGCCAATTTCCAGCACACAAGCCGAGCCACAACTGCAGGGCTTCGATCATAATCGCTACTATACCGCTGGGAGATCGCTGCCCTTCACCGATGGCCAGCGGAATGTCCAGATAAGCGATGTCATGAAGGTCGGATGGCAAGAGGTGTTCCAGAGGGAACCTTCTCCAAGGTCCGAAGCTCGGCCCTTGACTGCACGGCCTCAGAAAGCCCAGTAAGAAGCCTCTTTCGCGATTTGGCTACTTGGTATCCCGTTCTTTTTTTGCATCATTTCACTTGTAACATTAGGTGATGGAATCAATAAAGAAGATACTGCTACCCAGCCTAAGTTCTTCATTGACTGCGGAAACCAGCGTATGCTAGTCTGGCCGAGCATACACACCTTGGTCCAGATTCTTTCAGACATTTTCAGATTTTACAGGCCGTTTTGGTAGACCAGCGGTTAAACGATAAAACTCAATGGCTGTCTTTGCGCGACGCCTGTCGTGTACTTGAAGTCAGCGACACCACCCTGCGGCAGTGGGCCAACAACGGCTACCTGCGGGTTTATCGCACCCCCGGTGGGCACCGCCGGTTCTTTCGCCAAGACATAGAGTCGTTCGTCAGTGGTCAAGACCAGGCGGCAGCACACGGCCGCGCCGAAAACGCGGAGGACTCGGTATTACAGCGCATACGTCGGAATTTGAACCGCAACAGCGTGGTGCAGCAGTCCTGGTACAAGAGTGTGGAAGAGGATGGCAAAGTCAGGATGCGGCTATTCGGCCGCCGCCTGCTCTCGCTTTTGCTCCATGAGGCTAGACTCAAACGGCGGCGGCAGGAACTTTTGGAAGAAGCTCACCTTCTGGGCCGGGAATACGGCTCGGAGATGTGGGAACGCAGCGTCACCGTCACCGAGACCGTTGAAGCCTTCGTGTTCTTCCGCTCCATGGTGCTAGACTCCACCAATCAGGCGTCCTGGCCAAAAATTTTGGAGGCCGCTGATAAGGTCCTTGTCGGGGTGGTGGGTGCGTATCAGGATGCCTACCAAAAGACGGACAACACCAGTTAAAGTCGTACCTGCTAGAGGAATTCCACAGCCAATTATGAGCGTATTCGTTGGGGCACAATCATCCAGGAGGCCGGACTAAGCCACATGGACATCACCGACCGCACGCTGTTGAACCTCATTCAGGCCCCCTTTCCCATGGTGGAGCAACCGTTCTTGCACCTGGGCCGGGAAGTGGGAATTTCCGAGCAGGAAGTCATCGACCGTCTGACCGAGCTAAAGCGTCAGAATGTCCTGCGCCAGATCAGCGCCATCTTCGACACGCGGCGGTTGGGGTACAAGACCACCCTGGTGGCAATGGCGTTCGACCCTGACAAATTGCACCGGGCAGCTATGGAGATCAACAAACACCCAGGCGTTAGCCACAACTACGCCCGGGAGGGCTCCTATTACAACCTATGGTTCACCTTAGCGGTGCCGCCTGAACACGACCTGGACGCCACCGCCAATTCCATGGGACGGAAAACCGGCGCCCTGAAAACGCGGATCATGCCCACCATTCGGTTCTTCAAGATCGGCGTGAACTTCGACATGGTGAAGCAAACAAGTTCGTCGTACAACTTTAGCCCCGACGGGTTCGACAAGGGAGAAGCCGAAAGCTGGAACAAGCCGGTGACGGTCACAGAGACGGAAAAAGAAGCTATCCGTGAAATGCAAGAAGACCTGGCCCTCGTCCCCCGACCGTTCGACCCGATAGCAGCCCGGATGGGCCTGAACGTCCCAGAATTATTTGCTTTGGCCGCAGACTTCCAAAAACGACGCATTATGCGGCGCTACAGCGCGGTACTGCACCACCGGCGTTCCGGATTTCGGGCCAACGCCATGATCGTATGGAAAGTACCGCCGGAACGGGCTGAAGAAGTAGGCATGTTGATGGCGGGGCATAAAGCGGTGACCCATTGCTACGAGCGTCCCACCTTCCCGGACTGGCCCTATACCCACTTCACCATGGTCCACGCCACGACGCCGGAAGGCTGCGAGCAGTTCAACCATGAGATCAGCGAGTCCACCGGTATTACGGATCGCCGGGTCCTATACAGCACCCGCGAATACAAAAAGACCCGGGTCCGCTATTTCGTCAAGGACTATGACGAATATCTGGAATCGGAACAGCCGGGGACCATCGCCACGACGTGACCAAGTTATCGATCTCCATAGGGCAATCCCCAAAGAGCTCTCCGTGTAACTTCATGCAGTCTTATTACCCTATTTTCCTAGACTTGTCAGGCAAACGTAGCGTGGTTGTCGGCGGCGGCAGGGTGGCCGAAAACAAGTTATTCAGACTTGCCGAGTCGGGCTCCCGGGTAACCGTGATAAGTCCGGAAGTAACCCCCGCAATCCGCCAGGCCGCACACCAAGGCGCCGTCGAGTGGCAGGAGCGGAAATACCAGCCGGGCGATCTAGAAAACGCCCTCATCGCTATCGCCGCCACCAACCAACGGTCCGTCAACCAGGAAATTTTCCAAGAGGCCCAGCGGCTGGGCGTGTTATTGAATGTGGTGGACGACCCTGAACGCTGCGGGTTCATAACGCCCTCAATCATCGAAAGGGGTCCGGTTACGGTAGCCATATCCACCCATGGCACCAGTCCCGCCCTAGCTCGCAAGCTGCGGGAGTCGCTAGCCGATTCTCCAGATTTGCAATGGGCCGACCTAGCCAACGTGGTCGTCCGGGCCAGAGAACAACTGAAGGTCCGGAAGCTGTCGGTAGACCCCCAACGCTGGCAATGCTGTCTAACTCCCGAACTCTTGGACTTGGTGCAATCGGGGCGCGAGGAAGCTGCTCTCGAGAGGCTCCTGACCGGACTCACCAGCGAGCACACGGACGGCCTGTGTTCGCAGATAACCCGGTGCCAACCCAAAGGGTGCAACCAGAAGGTCAAGACCCTCGCCGCAGCAATGCTGGAATGAACCCACGACCCAGATCAGGATCTTATTATCGGGCCGCGCATCGGAGGGGCATTGCCCACTGATAAAAAACCCGAAGGAACGATCAGGGTGGGCAGCCGAGGAAGTGCACTGGCGTTGGTTCAAGACGAGGAGGTCATCGCGCCTCTGCGCCAAGCATACCCCGGTATCGATTTCGAAATCGTGACCGTCCGTACCAAGGGTGATACGGACCAAAAGGCACCGTTGACGGGGATGGGGCCGGGAATATTCGTTACGGAGTTGGAGCAGGAGCTCCTGAACGGCGACCTAGACATGGCGGTGCACAGTCTCAAGGATATGCCGACCAAGCTGCCCGACAGACTTATACTGGGGGCCATCTTGCCTCGCAAAGACCCCAGGGACGTTTTGGTCAACCGCTGGAACTGCACCTTGGATGAACTACCTGAAGGCGCTCGCATCGGTACTAGCAGCCCACGACGCACTGCCCAGCTAATGAGAAACGCTCCTCAGGTGACAGTCGTCCCCATCCGAGGCAACGTTGAAACTCGGCTGCGCAAGGCAATGGGGGAAGAAACGGACGGCGCGGTGTTGGCGGCCGCGGGACTGATACGCCTGAACCTGGCCGACAACGTGGCCGAGTATCTCTCACCACGGCGTTTCGTTCCCTCGCCGGGACAAGGCATCTTGGCTGTGGAGATACGGGCCGACGACCAAAGGATGGCGAATATCCTCAAGGTAGTCGAGGACCCTGCGACCCGCTACGAAGCCACAGCCGAACGGGCGTTCCTCGAGTTAATTGGGGAAGGCTGCCAAGTTCCTGTGGGGGCCTACGCCCGCTGCATGGGTGAGGAACTTTTGATAACACTTTTTATGAGCTCCGAGGACGGGAGCAAGGCCTTCACTGCCAAGATTGAAGGCCTGAAACATGACCCACTCCAATTGGCCACCGACGCCTACCTAGCGGTGGTGGAAAGAGGGGGCCACGAGCTAGTAAACGCAGTCCGCCCTCAAGGAAAATACACATCTTTCTAGCAAGGGCTAGCGGGCCCGCTATAAGAGGTCTCACGTGCCAAAATTGACCGGGAAAGTCTATTTGGTTGGAGCCGGGCCCGGCGACCCCGGACTGATCACCGTCAAAGGAATGCAGGCCTTGCAAGAAGCCCAAGTGGTGATCTACGACCGCTTGGTCGACACATCCTTGTTGCAGGCGGCCCCCACCAAAGCGGATCTGGTGTTCGTCGGCAAAGAAAGGGGGCATCAAGAGCTGTCCCAAGAAGGGAGCAACCAGCTTTTGGTGGACCGCGCCCTGGACGGACAGACCGTCGTCCGGCTGAAGGGTGGCGACCCTTTCGTGTTCGGGCGCGGCGGCGAGGAGGCCGCAGAGTTAGCCAGGAGGGGCGTCGCCTTCGAGGTGGTGCCGGGAGTGACCTCAGCCATCGCAGCCCCCGCCTACGCCGGCATTCCGTTGACCCACCGGGGTGTAGCCACTACCTTCACCGTGGTGAGCGGCAGTGAGAACCCCGCCAAACCCGAGTCGGCGGTCCGGTGGGACATTTTGGCCAAGAACAATGGGACCTTGGTGGTGCTGATGGGTTGGGCCTCGTTGGAGACGGTACTTAATACCCTAACGGAAGAAATGCCGGCTACCACTCCGGTGGCCTTGGTCCAGTGGGGCACCTGGAGTAGCCAGAACACCGTGACCGGCAACCTTACGAACGTGATGGAGCGTGCCAAGGACGCGGGATTGGCCCCACCGGTGGTCGCCGTAATCGGCGACGTAGTGAACCTGAGAGACAAGTTGGCCTGGTTCGACCGACGGCCTTTGTTTGGCAAGCGGGTACTGGTCACGAGGTCGCGGACTCAGGCATCGCGCCTACGGTCCCTGTTGGAAGGGGCGGGAGCGCAGGCCGTAGAACTACCAACAATCGACATTAGCCCCTTGGACGACCACTCCCAACTCGACCGCGCGCTGGCCAGGATCAGCGAGTACCAATGGGTAATATTCTCCAGCGCCAACGCCCTCGAGGCAGTGTTCCAGCGCTTGGAATTTCAGGGCAAAGACGCCCGTTCCTTTGGCCAGGCGGCCGTGGGCCCCAAACGGGCCGCCACGGCCGCCCGGCAGGGCGCCCACAGCGACAACAGCCGATTTGTTACATACACAGCC
>CAZYBD010000175.1:0-5132 GCA_964645515.1 uncultured Dehalococcoidia bacterium
AGTAGGAGTCGGGAGGGTAATCTGCGCCCTGTCGGGCGGCGTAGATTCGGCGGTCACCGCCGGTCTTTTACACCGGGCCGTGGGTGACCAGTTGACCTGCATATTCGTGAACAATGGGCTGCTCCGTTTGGAAGAGGCCGAGAGGGTCCAAGCGACCTTCAAGAGAGGGCTGGGGCTTAACCTGACCTATGTGGACGCTACCGACCGTTTCTTGGAACGCCTTGAAGGAGTCATCGATCCAGAACTCAAACGGAAAGTAATCGGGGAAGAATTCATTAGAGTGTTCGAGGAAGCGGCTTCCGGCCTAGGCCACACTGATTTCTTGGCCCAAGGAACATTGTATCCAGACGTCATTGAAAGCGAGACGCCTGGCAACAGCGTTTCCGCGCGCATCAAGACCCACCACAACGTGGGCGGACTTCCAGAGAACATGAAACTCGAGTTGGTGGAGCCGCTGCGCTACCTTTTCAAGGACGAAGTCCGCGAAGTTGGACTGGAACTGGGTTTACCCAGCGACATGGTGCACCGCCAGCCCTTCCCTGGGCCAGGGCTGGCGATCAGGGTAATTGGAGAAGTCACCCGGGAGCGCCTGGAAATGCTCCGCGCCTGCGATTGGATCGTTATCGACGAAATAAAAGCCGGCAAATTGTACGAGCAAGTCTGGCAGAGTTTCGCTGTACTCAGCAATAGCCGCACGGTGGGTGTCATGGGCGATTATCGCACCTACGGCTACGTTTGTGCCCTCCGGGTGGTGAGCAGCGAGGACGCCATGACAGCCGACTGGGTACGGCTCCCGTACGAGGTTCTCGCCCGCATTTCCAACCGGATAGTGAACGAGGTCCCAGGCGTTAACCGGGTGGTGTATGACATTACCAGCAAGCCCCCAGGCACCATAGAGTGGGAATAGTAGTAGTCGCTTAGCCACTCGCATTGCCAGGTGTGTGGCACCATCGGGCTCAGGCCACTCTAGCCACTGAATCTGCCTTCAGGATGAATAGCTGGATTTATGAACGTATTGATTGTCGGTGCCGGGGCCCGGGAGCACGCTCTGGCTTGGCGGATCAGTCAAAGCTCGTCACTAACCCGATTGTGGGTCGCTCCTGGCAATCTGGGTACGGCCGCGATTGCGACCAATCTGGACCTAGACCCGCTGGACATCGACGTAGTGGCCGGCGCTGCCTCTAGCACCAAAGCACACTTGGTAGTGGTGGGCCCGGAGGCGCCGCTGGCTGGCGGCTTGGCCGACCGTTTGGATTCTATGGGTATACCGGTCTTCGGGCCGTCTTGGGCCGCCGCGCAGATTGAGTCCAGCAAGAGCTTTGCTTTGGAACTTATGCGGGCGGCAGAAGTGCCGTGTCCCGAATTCCACGTCTTTCACGATGAATCCGCCGCTTTGTGCCACTTGGAATCACACCCCGGTCCGACGGTGGTAAAGGCAGACGGCCTCGCCGGAGGCAAGGGTGTGACGATTTGTGCCGATGCCGTTGAAGCCGCCGATGCCGTGCGTGAGGCCATATCGGGTCAAGCCTTCGGCGCTGCCGGGTCTACGGTGGTGGTGGAAGAGTTGCTCACCGGTCCGGAAGTAAGTGTGTTTGCGTTTACAGACGGCAGGCACATGGCTCCTTTGGTCTCCGCTTGCGATTACAAACGTCTGGGCGACGGAGACCAAGGTCCCAACACCGGGGGTATGGGGGCGTTTGCGCAACCCGAGTTTTGGACGCCGGAGCTAGCTGACGAGGTGGAGGAAACCATCATGCGCCCGGTGTAGGCGGCCATGGCCGAACGGGGAACTCCCTGCCGAGGAGTGCTCTACGCCGGACTCATGCTAACCAGCAGCGGGCCGAAAGTACTCGAATTCAACTGTCGCTTGGGAGATCCTGAGACCCAAGTCATAATGCCGTTGTTGTCGTCAGACCCGATAGAGTTGCTGCTGGCCTGCGCCCAAGGTAATCTAGACCGAGCCGATGTCCGTTGGTCGTCCCGGAAATACGTCGGGGTTGTCCTGGCTTCTGGAGGTTACCCCGACCAATATGACACCGGACTCCAAATATTTGGTCTCGACTCAGAGAGCCAGGAAGATACCATGGTATTTCAGGCCGGCACTCGCGCCGGCTCTGATGGCTGTCCGGTCACGTCCGGCGGACGCGTGCTCACCGTCGTGGGCGGCGGGGATGACGTGGTTGAAGCCAGAGACCAGGCCTACCGGCGGCTGAACGAGATCACATTCCAAGGCGCCCGGTGGCGCACCGACATTGGAGACGAAACTCACAAGGGCCGGCCCTAGTCTCCTCTACGGGCAGCTACAAAAAGTTAATCCTAGGTCGCCGCCATGCCGAAGCCGCTGAGGCCGGGCGACTGACATGGTAAAAAAGAAAATATGGGATCGGATGCGGGACTTCGATCGGCGGCTGGGGCGGGCCGTATTGGAATCCCTGGAGGCTGCTCGAGCCTTGATATTATACCGGGCGTCAGGAGCAGAGATACCAAGTGGTTCCAGGCTAATGCCATCCATGAGTTGCGGGACAGTTTCGATTTTCTTTTGTATGATACGATCAAACTCGAACGACGCTTCGACGACCCTAAAGCGGCCTACAAATTATGAGGGAGCCGGCAAGGAGTTTATGTCCAGCCTCCTCCGCCTCCTGCAACCTGGGATTATGGCTGCTTGGAACTCCAACCCCGAATGTCTGTTGCGTCTGACGGGCGACTTCCGGCGGGGCACGTTGAACTGGCCAATGGATACGGTATTTGGAAGCGTTGAACCGGGTAGGTTTCAACTAGACCTTAGTGACTTTCAAACGGTCGATGAGGTGCCCTTTCTGTCATCCCGATGGTTACTCAAATCTAACAGCTCACACCTGTTATAGATATCAATCATGAAAGAGAGAAAATATGACCTGGCGTGACACACTTCTAGACCTGAAACAAGAGCTGGCCGAGGTCCGGTCTGTACGCAAACAGCGGGTTGCAGAAGAAGATGCGGAATTGGCCCGCGAGCGCCAGGAACTCATTGAATTGGCCCGGACTTTGGGGATCTCTGAGCTACTCTCGGAGATGAACGCCGCGCTGTTGGACGGTAGCGGCGAAATTGAGACCATCGTCGCCTGGGACGATCAAGACCAAGCTGACGAATTGGAACCAGCATTCGTGGCCCTGGGCGGCACAGATGTGGACGATGCCGAGGGCAACGACGTCATTACCACGCTCCTTTCGTGGGACGAGAGCGGTGATTTGGAAATAGTAGTGGACCTCGGTCTGTCGGACGAAGGTACCTACTTGCAAATCAATGGCATAGAGATCCGGCCGGAGCGGGAAGCCTTGGAGAAGGGGTTGGTAGAAGCTTTCCGGGATGAGCTGGAGCTTTGAGCAGGAGAGTAGAAGGAGGGTTGTCCTGCCTTTGGTAGGTGTTATCATGGGAAGCGCTTCGGACGAAGAGGTGGTCCAAGAGGCGGTAAATACTCTGGAGCAAATGGGCGTCGACTACGAAGTCCGGGTTATGTCTGCCCACCGGACTCCTGAAAGAGTCCAAGAGTACGCCACGCAAGCCAGGGACCGCGGTATCGAAGTGCTCATTGCAGCTGAGGGAGGGTCCGCGACTCTGGGGGGCACGCTGGCCGCGTGGTGCACTCTTCCAGTAATTGGTATTCCCTTGGCGTCGAGCGAGCTAAAGGGCATAGATGCGCTTCTCGCTACTGCCCAGATGCCCCCGGGTATCCCGGTAGCCTGTATGGCTGTGGGCGGTTGGGGTGCTAGAAACGCGGCGTTCTTCGCCGCTGAAATTCTCGGTCTGCGACATGAAAAGATAAGGCAAGCTTATGAAGACTACCGGCGCGAACTCCGCGAGCGGTAGGCACATACCTGCCGTACTCACCGACTTCGACGACACCGCGGCCGCCCAGAACGTGGCTGAACTGCTGCTGACCAGATTTGGCGATCCCTCTTGGACCAGCGTGCGCCAGCAGTTTAGGGACGGCAAGATGGACCTGAAAGAGTACCAAGAGATCACGTTCCGCAACATCACCGCTGACCGGGCGACTATGCAGTCTTATGTGCGAGAGCACGCGTGCCTGCGCCCGTATTTCGGCGAGTTGTGGGAATATTGCAAGGGCAACGGATTCCCCATGGCGGTCGTGAGTCACGGCTTGGACTTCTACATCTCGGCCCTGTTGCAGCAGGCCGGTATGGGCGAAGTGCCAGTCTTTGCGGTGGAAACAGAGTTCGCTGATGGGAATATCAGCTACACCTACAATCATGCCTACCCCGGGAGGGAAAGCCACGGCAATTCAAAGGGGTTCGTGGTTGAAGGCTTTCAGAACCAGGGACATTACGTGCTTTATGCTGGGGACGGCCTCTCCGACCTGGAAGCGGCCAGGAAAGCAGATATAGTTTTCGCCCACAGCACGTTGGCGCGCCAATGCGACCAAGAAGGTATACCTTACTTTCACTTTGATGATTTCAAAGGGATGCTCAATGCTGTTCGTGGGTTTTCCAGGAACGTCCCCGGTTCCGGTAATCCGCCAAACGAAAATTCACCTCGCGCCGATGGCCATGCGGAAGCACGATGATTGACCGGTACTCCCGACCTGCAATGAAGCGGGTTTGGTCGGACGAAAATAAGTACCAGAAATGGCTGGAAGTAGAGTTGGCTGCCTGTGAAGCCTGGTGCGCAGAGGGAGTGATTCCCGCAGACGACATGACCAAACTGCGGACAGCCAAATATGATCACCGGCGGATGTCCGAGATATTCGATATAACGCGTCATGACGTAACCGCCTTTATTTCGTCTATTACCGAGTCGTTGGGCCCCGAAGGTCGCTGGCTCCACCTTGGGCTCACCTCTAGCGACATGCTGGACACTGGTCTTGACCTACAGTTGGTGGAAGCCGGTGCGCTGCTGCTCAAAGAGGTCGAACGCGCCGAGTCTGCCCTCCGCGTACAAGCCGTGGAGCACAAAGATACACTTATGATGGGGCGCACCCACGGTGTACACGCCGAGCCCATTACCTTGGGGTTGAAGCTGGCTCTATGGTGGGATGAGATGGAGCGCGGTCGGGAACGTTTGCAGGCGGCTCTGGAGTCCGTCCGTGTCGGCATGATTTCCGGCGCCGGCGGCACCCACGCTACGGTACCGC
>CAZYBD010000176.1:0-5462 GCA_964645515.1 uncultured Dehalococcoidia bacterium
GTTCCATCGTTTACGTGTGACTTGCTGCTGTCAATTCTTTCCTTAGCCATTTAGGTAATCTCTCCTTCGATATTTGTAGTTCTATGGATCCCAGAGGCTGGATTGAACCGCCGACCCCGTTCTTACCAAGAACGTGCTCTACCGCTGAGCTATCTGGGCTACTTGCTGGGCCAAATTATCCTGGATTCCCGCTTATCGGGCATAAATCAGCGCCGGGAATATATCTGGCTAACGGATTTAATTTCGATTATTCTTAAAGTGCTTTTAAATGGTGGAGGGGGCAGGATTCGAACCTGCGAAGCCCTTCCGGACGCCAGATTTACAGTCTGGTGGCTTTAACCACTCACCCACCCCTCCAGTGAGTAGAACTAGGATAAATCTTCGCACAATCACCGGTTGCGGTGCAATTAGGAGACCCACCGCGAATTTACTGTGGTGGGGTCAATTAAATCCGCTCTCCTCGTCCTTCCGTTAAAAGAGCCCCAGAGGGGATTCGAACCCCTAACCTGTCGATTACAAATCGACTGCGCTGCCGTTGCGCCACCGGGGCATCCACGAACCCCGGTGTTAGCGGAGCTGGGTGGTGGTCACACTACAAATGGCCCCGAAGATGTGGGGCCATTTCAGCACCAAGATTCTGCTTTGGATTATATTAAGTTGACCTCCAGAAAGTCAATTGGATTCGTGCGTAACGCCAACGGATTTCGATCTTCAATTGAACTCCAAGGCCACTGCTCAAGGCCTTCCTCTTAGCTTGACTGAGGGTTGGTCGTATTCTACACTTCCAGGCATGCTGCCGAGGGTCTGTTGGGGCGCTAACTAGTATTCTCGACGATAACCGGGTCGCTGGGCGGGTGTTCCCTTCGGCCGTTGGCGACGAAGAACGACTCTTGTTTTCTTTATCCTCTCCGATGGGATGATTCGCAATCATGGACCTCAGAGACTACATCAGGGATATTCCAGACTTTCCTGCACCGGGAATTCTTTTCCGTGATATTACCCCTCTGTTGGGCAGTCCGGCGGCCTTTGACTACACCATCGGCCGGCTGCTTGAACGATATGGCAACGTAACGATGGATGCTATCGTGCCCATCGAGTCCCGTGGCTTTTTGTTTGGAGCCCCTTTGGCCCACAAGCTCGGCAAGCCCATAGTTCCGGCCCGCAAGCCGGGGAAACTGCCAGCGGAGACCTACTCCACCGAATACACGCTGGAGTACGGAAGCAATTCCATCGAAATGCACGTTGATGGGATATCCCATGGAGAACACGTCCTGATCTTAGACGACCTGCTGGCCACGGGCGGTACACTGGCGGCCACGGCCCGATTGGTGGAGATGGCGGGAGGTGTCGTCTCCGGTATCGGAGTGATCGTGGAATTAACGGGCCTGGATGGTCGCAGTCAACTGGAAGGTTACGATGTCTTTTCCTTGGTCCAATATTGAAATGGAATAGGAAGTTAATCGCAGAGCGAGCAGAGAGCTATACTCGAAATTTCTGCGCTCTCCGGTCGATCTGCGTTTAAACTGATCCGAGAGAAACGAGTATGCCCGAAAGAATCCGGGTAGGTAACGTCGACATCGTAGCGGTCTTGGACATGGTGCCACCTGCGAGAGAGCCTTGCATAATGTTCCCTACGACTTCGGCCAACGACTGGGAGTCTCACCAAAATGCCTTAGAAGACGGACAGCTCCAGCTCTATTATCTGCACTTTTTCTTGCGGTCTCAGGGTAAGATCATAATGGTGGACACCGGCATGGGCCCGGGCCCCCACCCTGACCGGGGAAACAGAACCGGCGATCTGCTCAACCAGTTGAAAATACAAGGGGTTAATACCGTCGACGTAGACATCGTGGCCCATACCCATCTTCATGGCGACCATGTGGGCTGGAATGTGGATCATTCTAATGCGCAGCCGACCCCCACATTCCCGAACGCTCGATACTTGGTGCCACGTCTGGACTGGGAACATTTTACCCGACCAGAGGTCATCGGCTCCGCACCTCAGGTGACCAGCAGCGTGCTCCCCTTGGAAAGTATGGGTGTGATGGACTTAGTGGACAGCGAACTCAATATTACCGACGAAATCAAGACCCTCTCGACGCCTGGGCACACTCCGGGCCACATGGTGATGGTTGTCACATCCCAAGGCGAAAAGGCAATGGTGGTCGGTGACCTGCTGCACAGCAAAGTCCAAGTTGAGCGCCCCGAGTGGACTGCAGGGGTGGATACCGACAAAGAGGCCAGCCACCGCAGCCGCGAATCCATCTTAGAACAAGCGGAACATGAGGGTTTTGTGATCGCGGCGGGACATTTTCACCCCAATGACCACATCGGCAAAGTTGTGCGTCTCGAGGGCAAACGATTCTGGCAGGTCTTGTGATTTTGCTCAGGCTGCGCTGGAGATAATGTGACCTCGGGACGAGACTGGCGAAACCCTAATAACGACCGGGATAAAGCTGCCGCCGACTTCCGGATGCGTTACTATGGCCCCGACAACAACCCAGAGCCACCGGAAGCGATGGAGGAGTTGGCGCCCGAGATCATGCGCTTGGTCGATTCGGTGGTCTACGGTGAAATCTATAACCGGCCTGCCGTCGACCTGAAGACCCGCAGCCTGTGCACCATTGCAGCTTTGGTGGTACTGGGGCACAGTCCCGAGATGATCAAACGTCATATATCAGGCGCGCTGAATATAGGGGTGTCCAAAGAGGAGATCACCGAGGTCATTGCCCAGATGCTGTTCTACGGCGGTATGCCGGCCGGGGTGCGGGCCTTCCGAATAGCTAAAGAGACGTTCGATGAACGAAAATTCGAGACCAACGAACAACGGTCTGGACCTCCCTTCCCCGGCCGTGGTGTCTCGGAGACTATCAGGTACCGTGCGCGGAGCGGTACCGAGTTGCCACCCGGCACTTCCGACCGGGCAGACGATGTAGGCCGTGCACCATCCGAAGCGGTGGATGATCCACCAGGTCAGAGCCGGCCGCAGGCCCCTCGGCCGCGACCGGCGACGCGAGGCCGTAACCAACCTCCCGGAGGAACGCGCCGCCCCGGTGGGTCGTCTAAGGGAGGCCGCAGTGGGCCTAAGGGCGGGGGAACCGCCTCAGCCCGTCCTCAAGTACGTCGAACTGGCGGGCCAGGTCGAAAACGTAATCCCGGCGGACGCGGGTAGCCGGAGGAATAAACCGAAAACAAACGACACCATGTGTCGCTCTTGGAGGTCGTCCTTGACCATGAACACGGAGCGGTCCTCTATCAACGAGGCCAGTGATACCGTGGAAGCCATCGAAGAGTGCTACCGGTTGGGCTGGAGCGACGGCTTGCCGGTGGTTCCGCCGGTTGATTACAAAGTTAGGGAGATGCTGGAATTTTCCGGACTCACCGGCGAGGAAGAGTTGTTATCGCTGGACATGCGTCGACGTGTGCTCACCTCGGAGAATGCGGCCGCCAACGCCGTCATGGCCGGATGCCTGCCAGAGTACTTTCCAGTTCTTACGACCACCTTACGAGCCCTAGACGAGGAAAAAAACTACGTCAACATGGCGGCGTCTTCCACTAGCTCTCCGGCAATATTAATGATTGTAAACGGCCCCATCAGGCACGAGCTTAATGTCAACTCAAGAGACGGACTCTTCGGGCCTGGTTACCGGGCAAATGCCTGTATCGGCCGAGCGGTGCGCCTATGTTTTATGAACGGCTTCGAAGCGCGGCCCGGCATCCTAGACCGGGGGACCCTGGGGAATCCTAGCAAGTACACGCTTTGCTTTGCCGACAATGAAGAGGACTCGCCTTGGGACCCGCTGCACGTCATTCGGGGAGTCAACGCCGATGATAACTGAGGGACCGCGTTAGCAGCCTATATTCCCATCTATGTCATTAACGCTTACGTCAACACTGGCGAGTCGATTTTGGCCTCCATTGCCGACACACTGAAAGGTGCCGGGCTGGCGTGGCGCTTCCCCTCTCAATGGGTGCTGGTTTTTTGTCCTGAACACGCCATCACCCTGAAGGAGGACGGTTGGACCAGAGCGGGCATCCAGGGCTACATGGTAGAGCACGCTACACGGCTGCAAAGCGACCTTATCCGTTTGGGTGTGGCCCAAGGACCGGAGAGGGAGGGCGACGACCACATTGTCCGGCGCTGCGCCAGAAAAACTGAGGATATCTGGATTACCCTCGGAGGCGGTACCGGCGGCCGCAACAGCGCCATCATCGACACCACTGGATACCAAATACGTACCCGCAAGATCGAGGCGCTGGAGCAATAGATACTTCCATCCTACGAACACTTTGTATGCAGCCGTTAGTGTTAGGAATTATTGAGGGGCATGCCGCATTGCCAGATCTAACTGAACGAATGACTGTTGATCCCAGACAATGCTGCGCATGCCTTGAACGAAAAGCATGCGCATATGGCGGATGACGTGTTCGAACTCCTCGCCGATAGGCTCAGTAGAGAAGACGTGCTACTGGAATTGCCAGATTTGGAATCTGAGGATACAGCTGGATGTTCAATATATGCTAGTGAACCGAACGACCATGCTGGGGTGATTGCGCGATTCTGGGGCGGGACTGTCAGTCGTCGCGTCAAATTTCTGTTTAAGTTATCTTACGGGAAATTCATGAAGCGGGGTCCATACAGTCTCCAAATTGGAGTTGCTACATGCATAAGAACTTAAAGATTTATGAAACCGCGAGGCGTACTGGAATCGTCATGGTGACGATAGACAATTATTTTCCACTCTTGCAGGGGCGACTTGAGGCTCCTCACAGATATTGAGGACCACCTTTGAAAAGATTTCTAACGAACGCCTGCGGCACGCGTTAGGTAACGCTTCGCCGGGATTGTGAGAGCAGGTAGAGGCTTTAGTGGGAATCCGAGATGCGGAATAGTCGATTGCCAAAGGAGGACATAATGGCAGAAACAGTAAACGTCAGAAACATCAGGATGGTCAATCCTCAGGGTACGGATCTAATATCCGGCGAGTTCCGCCTTAACGAACGGCCGAACACGCTAACCGGCAGGACGTTGGGGCTTCTGGAAAACTCCAAGGCGAACTCCGATAAGGTGCTGTTTGAGCTAGGCCAGATACAGAACGAAATACAAGCTCTCATTGACGTGCTCTATTTCGGCTAGCTCAACGCCTCTTTGCCCACAAAACCCGAGACGGCTCAAGGATTGCTAGATAAGGTGGACGTTTTGATCACCGGCGTGGGTGATTGAGGGTCCTGCAGTTCGTGCAGTGTGCACGACGGGATCGAAATGGAGCGTTTGGGGATTCCTACCGCATCCATCATAACTCACGTGTTTGATAACACGGCAAAGGCAATGACGCGGATGATGGGCGTACCCGGCTATGAATACGTGGTTGCCCAGCATCCGTTGTCCAGCCTGATCGACGATGAGTGCCGTCAACTAGCCGAGACCCTAGCGCCGGAGGTCGAGCGCATCCTGTTGGGAC